>SKLB01000352.1 GCA_007123465.1 Spirochaetales bacterium | reverse complement strand
GGCCGGCCGCGATAACGGAGTAAGATATGCACACCCGCACACTCGGCAACTCTGAATTGAGCGTATCGGCGGTGGGGCTTGGGACCTGGGCCAGCGGAGGAGATTTCTGGGGCCAGGTTGATGACCGCCAGTCAATCCGCGCCATGCAGGCCGCCATAGACCACGGTATCAACCTCATCGATACCGCGCCGGCCTACGGCGACGGCCACGCAGAAGCGTTGGTGGGCCGCGCAATTGCCGGCCGGCGTGATCTGGTAATTGTAGCAACCAAGCTTGGCGTGCTGCGCGAAGGCGAGCGCTTCATCCATAACCTTGAACCGCAGTCGGTACGGCGCGAAGTGGATGACTCGCTGCGCCGGCTGGGCGTAGACACCATAGACCTCTACCAGATCCACTGGCCCGACAGGAAGACGCCGATTGAAGACACGCTGGGCGAACTCAAGCGCATCCACAACGCCGGCAAGTTTCGCTATCTGGGGGTTTCCAATTTCAAGCCGGCGCTGATGGACGCCGTGCGCCGCGAGTTCCAGCTGGTCAGCCTCCAGCCGCCCTACTCGCTGTTGAACCGCAAGATCGAATCGCACCACCTGCCGTACTGCCGCCGCCACGGCATCGGTACCCTGGGTTACGGCAGCCTGGCCGCCGGCGTGCTCAGCGGCAAGTTCCACGAGATCCCCACGCTTGCCACTGATGACAAGCGTGCGCAGTTCTACGACGTTTTCCGCGAACCGCTATGGAGCGCCATCCAGCGCCTGCTGGACACCCTGCGCGGGATTGCCGACGAGCGCGGCCGCCCGGTGGCGCAGGTTTGCATCAACTGGGCGCGGCGCGAAGGCGGGGTTACCTGCGCGCTGGTGGGCGCCAGAAACGTCGAGCAGGCGGTCAGCAACGCCGGCGCCGGAGAGTGGGAGCTCTCAGAGGACGAGATCAAACGCATTGAGCACGCGTACAAGCAGCACCTGGCAGCCCTGATGTGAGCGGCCGGCCCGGGCTCAGCGGAACGTCAGCGAGTACTCCAGCGTGTCGCGCACGGTCAACAGCTGCACTACCGGAATCTCAAAGATCACGCGGTTGCCTTCGGTGCGGCCGCCGCGCTGGCTGACAATGCTGCCTTCTGGCTCGATAACCACGCGAATTGTAGCGCTGCGGATAACCGAGGCAATCGGTGTTTCACGCTGGTACTCCTCCAGCGCCCACGCCAGGTAGTCAACGTAATCGGCCTCGCGCATCGGCTGGTCGACCGGCGGCAGCAGGATATCGGCCAGCATCGAATCCGACGCCGGCGAGAAGCCCATCAGGGCGCGCACGCTGTGCGGAGTCAGGCGAATCTGCAGCCGGCGCTGGTCGCCGTCTTCGGCAAAGGTGAATACCTCGCGCACCGCGCCCTGCTGGGCGTCGAATACGCGCGCGATATCGGCAAAGCGCAACCGCAGCCGCAACTGGCCGGCGCCGGGCACTGTCGCCGACAGCAGCTCCAGCCCCGGCTCTTGCGCAAAGCGCGCTTCCAGCGCTTGCAGGTCGAAAATCTCCATTGATGCGCCGGCAAAACCGGAAAGGTCGGCCAGGTATTCAATCAGAACGCGGTGCAGCTCTACGTTGACGGTTGCTTCACCCGCTCCGCCGCGCGACAGCGTGACTTCCTGGCGGACCGAGCAGGCACTCAGCAGCAGCACAACCGCGGCTGCAGCTGCAAGATGGTATTTCATTACTGTAGAATGTAGCGCGCGGCCGTTGATAATACCACAGTCGGGTGCAGCCGGGCGCTTGCGCCGCAGTGCACAGCGCCGTTATAGTCTGGTCATTGTGAGGCACGCAGTGACGCACGCAGATGCCAGGACGGACATCAAGATAGTACCGGTTTCAGGCTCCAGCCCGCGCACGCTGCGCGAGTTCTGTGACTTCCCCAAGCGGCTCTACCGCAACTGCCCCTACTGGGTGCCGTGGTTTGACCGTGGATTGCGGCGCATTGTGGAGCGGCGCCACTCGTTCTTTGAGCACTCGGACGGTGACTGTTTCCTGGTACAGCGCTCAGACGCTGCGACGGCGCGCACTGTCGGGCGATTTGCCCTGCTGGAGCCGCGGCGCTTCAACCGGTTCCGCAGCAAGCGCGACGCGCGCTTCTATTTCTTTGATATCGAGAACGATCCGGGCGCCTGCAGCGCGGTCTTTGCGTTTGCCGCCCAATGGGCCCAAAGACGAGGTTTGACGCGCCTGATCGGTCCGCAGGGCTTCTCCGGCTTTACCGGCGCCGGAATCCTGATCCACGGCTTTGACCGGCCGGCGGCCATGACGATGATGAACTACACCTTCCCCTACTACCGCGATCTGATAGAGGCCGCCGGATTCAGCAAGTACAAGGACTTCTACTCCGCGGAGCTGATTGCAGCGCAGTTCACGCCGTCGGTCAAGCAGCAGCGCGTGATGGAGCTGGTGATGAAGCACAACCGGTTCTCGGTACCGCAGTTCCACAACAAACGCGAGTTCCGCGCCGCGGCGCTGGAGATCGGGCGCATTTACAATCAGTCCTGGGAAGACCACGAAGAGTTTGTGCCGCTGACCGAACGCGAACTGACCGAACTGGTGGACGATCTACTGCTGGTAACCGATCCCGGCCTGATCAAGGTGATGCGCCGTGACACACCGCGGGACACAGATGGCACTCCGCGGGAACCGGATGTGGTGGGCTTCATCCTGGGTTTTCCGGACCTGACACAGGCGCTGCAACGCGCCGGCGGCCGCCTGAATCCGTTGAGCCTGTGGCGCATTCTGCGCCAGAAAAAGCGTACGCGCAGCTTCATCATCAACGGAGTGGGGATCCTGCCCGAGTACCGCAACCAGGGCGGCACTACACTACTGTTCTCTACTCTCGAGCGCAGCCTGCGCCGCCGCGGCGTGATCAGCGCCGAAATGACCCAGATTGCCGAGACCACCGAGCTGATGCTGGCCGCCATGCGCGACCTCGGCGGCCGCGTCTACAAGACCCACCGCGTCTACCAGCGGCTGCTGTGAGCCCGGCAGGCGGTGGCGCGAAGCACG
>SKLB01000350.1 GCA_007123465.1 Spirochaetales bacterium | reverse complement strand
TTGGTTGACCGGTCCGCCGGCCTCCTCGTCAATCTGCTGCAACGCCGACTGCAGATAGTTGATCGAGCGGATACGCTCGAACTGAAACGCCGGCGATTCTATCTCCTCCAGAGCTTCGATCTCCTTGATTGCATTGGCCAGTACGCTGCGTGCAACATCCTTGACCTCGTTCTGGATCGAGATCATGGCGCGGGCCATGGCGTTCATGCGCACAATGTAGGGTTTGAACTGCAGCACCGCGTTGCGGTCTTCCTCGTTGGTGCAGTAACGCTCCAGCAAGCCGCACAGCTTCAGGTTGTGCTGCGTGTCGCGCGTCACACGTTCGAAGTCATTGAGCTGAAACAGCAGCAGGTAGCGGTAGTAGAAGAGCATCCCCTCGTTGTGAAGCTCTTCACTATCCTCGTGATCCAATCCAAACTCGTCATCGCTGCCGTAATGCGCAACGTGCGCGGCCACGCGATCGTTAATCTCTTCGACAAATGAGTCCTTATCGAATGGGCGCTTACCGTCCGGACGCCCGTCCATTTCGTACTGCTCAATTCCCAGCGGCAGGCGCACCTGCATTACCTTGCGCCCGTCCGCAGCAGCCACAATTCGCAGATTCTGCTCGGGATCGTAGGCCCAACTCTGTAGAATCTCGGTGAGATCAATATCCATTGCCGGTGTTCCTTGCTCCCCTTTCTCTATACAATATAGCAACAGTTCGACCATTTCGCATACAAGCAGGGGGCATTGATGACCGTAGTTATCTCGGTTGGCGGTTCGATTATCGCGCCTGACGGCGTGGACACCGAATTCGTGCGCGGTTTCAGCGCCGTGGTACGCAACTACGTTGCTGTGGCGGGAAACCGGATGATTCTGATCTGCGGCGGTGGTGCGCCGGCGCGCCGCTATCAGCAGGCCTACCGCGAGATCGCTGCTCAGCCGGCCGATGTGGAACAGGACCATATCGGCATAGCCGCAACCCGCCTCAACGCCGCGCTGCTGCACGCCGCGCTGGCAGACTGCACCTCCGAGCCGCTGGTCACCCGTCCGGACAGCATCGGCAGCTTCGACGGCCCGCTACTGCTGGCGGGAGGCTGGAAGCCCGGTTTCTCTACCGACTATGTTGCGGTGACGCTGGCCGAGGCCTGCGGCGCTGCAACCGTCATCAATCTCTCCAATATCGATCAAGTCTACAGTGCTGATCCCAGAGTTGACCGCTCAGCGGTCCCGCTGCAGAGCGTATCCTGGAGTGACTTCCAGCAGCTGGTGGGAACCGAGTGGGTTCCCGGTGCCAACCTGCCGTTTGACCCGATTGCCACCCGACGCGCGGCCGAACTGGGCCTGACCGTTATTGCCGCCGGTAAAGACCTGGCCAATCTGGAAAAGATTCTCTCGGGCCGGCCGTTCTTTGGTACTACCATCGGCACTACCATCGGCGCGGAGGGCTAGCGATTCGTCAGCCCATCCTGCAGCTGGAGCAGGAGTTCGCGTTCACGCGCAGTAAGCTGCTCGGCGGTCACCCCGCGGCGCCCCAGCGCGGTCAGCGCGCGCGCCACATCGGCTGCGCCTTCAACGGCAGTGCTCCAGTCGAGCGCGCGCTCGGTGTCGCCGGCTTCGGCAAAGGCAAGCGCCACTTCGGCTGCCAGCTCCGGCGCCAATGCGGCAACGCGCTGGCCCTGGCCAAAAGCCGCGCGCAGCAACGAGCGCGCATCGGCGTCGCGCTGGTAGTGCACCAGTTCACGCGCCAACGCAACCCGTACCGCGTGGCGCGGCCTGCCTTCGGGCAGTTCGGACAGAAACCGGCCGGCGCGCTCAACCTCTCCGGCAGCTGCGTAAATAGCAACCACGCGCCGGCCGGCCTCCTGCTGCTCGGCCTCCTCGGCAATCTGCGCCACCGTCGATCCCGCCCCGTTGGCCTGGATAACCGCCAGGTCAGCGTCACCGATGCTCAGATAGCCGTCGGCAACACTCGTCATCGCCCTGACCCGTGCCGCCGGAGTATCAACCAGCGACGCCTCGCGCACTGCGCGCGAGAAGAAGATGTAAGCTGCCGAGCGTGCCTGCTGATTGCCGTAGCCCACAGCAACGGCTGTCAAGGCCAGCGCGCGCTGCTCAGCCTGCTGCAGGCGTTCCACCAGCTCAACCGCAGAGAGCTGCTGCTCCAGCAGCACTACATTTGCTATCGCCTGCAGGAGATAGCCGCTATCGGCCGGCTCCGCCAATCCGTTGCCCAGCCGTCTGATCTCCTCAACCGCTTCGTCAATGGCGGAGATCGCAGCGTCGCGGTTGCCGGTGCGCTCGTAGGCCGCCGCCAACTCCGAGATTGCCGCGGCACGCTGCCACGGGTTGGCAATCGACCCGGCGGCAGGAATTGCCTGCTGCATCAGTGAGTTCATGGTTGCACGGTTGCCCGAGTGATGGTAGCGGACTGCTGTCCAGGTCAGCAGCTGCGCGCGCACCGCGGAGTCCTCGATGACAAACAGCGACTCCACCACGTGGCCAAGCAGGTCCATGCTGTCCTCACCGCCTTCGAAGGCCGCCTCGATTACGGCGTCCAGAGCGCGGCCGCGCTCACGGTCGTTAGAGATGGCCAGCGCCCGCTGGTGCGCGTCCTCGAGCAGACCCAGCGCCGCGGCGTTGCGGTCCACCCGGCTGTAGAGGCGTGCAGTCTCTGCCGAAGCGATGACAGCGTCTGCGGAGGAACCGGAAAACGGCGCAAGCGCCGCGGCGTAGTCCAGAATGAACGATGCGTCCGCAGAGCGCTCCTGTACGATATAGGCGTCGGCAATCCGGTTGGCAATCTCTACACGCTCACGCACCAGATCGATGTACTCCAGCGAGCGTGCCGCGAGCGCTAGTGGCGATTCCTGGTCACTCAGGCGGCGGAGGTTGAGCATGGGTGGTTGAGTCTGGGGGCCGCCGGCACATCCGGCCAGAAGTACCACAAAGCAGATCGCCACCAAAGACTTCAGACGGCACATCATATATCCTGTTCTACACAAGATACCAAGGAAGTATCGAAATTCCCAAGTATCAACAGAGATTCACGCGTTGTTGGAGTTGGAGT
>SKLB01000367.1 GCA_007123465.1 Spirochaetales bacterium | reverse complement strand
TTTGAGTGTCGGCAGGTTAGCGCTGTAGGTTTATGGTCTTGGGAACCTTGTACGGTGCCAGCAACTGCTTCAACGACGCTCTGATCTGTGGTATTTTTTCATTGGGAGCAAAGTGACGTGCCGGTACGATGTCTACTTCTACGCTGTTCTGGTGCGCCCTGACGATAGCATCGGCGATATCCGGGTCGAGGCACAAAGCACGGCGTATTTCCTCTAAATCTACTATAACGCCATTTACCTTACATGTCAACTTTTCTTCGGCGTCGAACACGAGGTGATCACCGTCAAAATGGCCGATATCTCCGGTGCGTAACCAGTCACCTGCGCGTGATTGCTGCGACTCGCGCGGTCTGCGGTAATAGCCCTGGCTCATCGAAGCGGCCCTGACCAGGATCTCGCCTGTGGCGCTGCCGTCCTTTGAATCGATACGACACTCTACCCCCTGGCAGACCGGACCAACGGTCCCCGCCCGCGCCTTGCCGCGCGAGTTGCGGCTTACCGGAGTGAACTCGGTCAACCCGTATCCGTGCAGCACCTCAACACCAAACGTCTCGCGCAGCGCGTGATACTCGCCGTCGCCAAGTACGCTGCCACCGCAGACAAACGCCTGCAGCGAAGGCAGCTGCGTCGAGTCCCCGGCGGCGCGCCGCAACAACGCGTACAGCTCGGGAACTGCGGTCACGTGCTGGATCTTGAGCACATTAATCGCGTCAAAGAGCACTCGCGGATGGATAGTTCGCGCGATGACGCCGGTGAGGCCGTAGAGCAGAGGGACCATGATACAGCCAACCAGCGTAAAGATGTGCGACATCGGAATGCTGTAGAGCATGCGGTCTCCGGGCGCCGCCTGCAGCCCCTCTTCCTGCAGCACTCGTGCACCGTCGAGGTACTGCTGATGCGAGACCAGCGCGCCAAGCGGATAGCCGTAACCACGATAGGTGTAGTTGACCGACGCGATATCATCGGCAAGATCAGCCGGCTCTGCCGGCTCAGCGCGCTGCTGTACCAGGCGTAGCGCCTGATCGGTTCTGGAGATAACCGTTCGGCCGCGCAGGTACGGCTCCAGCAGCGATAGATGGTGCTGCTCACTGATGACAACCGGCGGATCGGAGTTTTCGAACACCTCGTTCAGCTCAAGAGTGCGGTACTCGAGCTTTCCGAGCACCGGGATTGCTTTGAGCCTGACCAGCGCGAGCAGTATCACCACGTAGTCAATCGAGTTCTCCAGAAACACTGCAACCAGGGTTCCACGCTGCAGACCCCAGCGCGACAACTGCACCGAGGCATCCAGAATGCGACTTCTCAGCTCATCGGCGCTGACGGGTAGTGCGTTCTTTGCGTCTCTGAGCTCCACCAGACAGGGGTGCTTGCCCCATTGCTGCAGTGCATCCAGCGCCGCGGATGCTATCGTGGGATTCACAGCGGTTTGTCGGCGGCCGCAATCACCGCCTGCGGCGGTGACCCCAGCGCGCGCTCAACGGTGACGTTGCAGAAACCGGCGTCGCTCAGCATCGCAACCAGCTCCGGGGCATCAAAGAACCGGAAATAGCCCTCTTCTTCCAGCTCGAACAACTCAGCGGCTTCATTGAGCATCTCGCGTGCGTCGCGCAGCTCCGAGCCTCCGCTGTAACTCTGGGTTGTCTCTTCAACGTACTCGGTAAAGATCACCGAGATATCGCTATCGGGCCGCATGCTGGATACTACTACGCGGCCGCCGGGACGCAACATGCGGTAGAACTCGACGATAGCGTAGTACGGGTTGAACAGATAGGAAATGAACAGACTGGCGTTGATCCTGTCAAACGAAGCATCGGCAAAACTGTAGTTCAGCGGGCGTTCCAGCGCCCCGAATGACAGCCGGCTGAACTGCGGCACGGAGTGCTTCGGCAGCGTCCCGCTCAGGTAGCGCGCGGCCTGATGAAGATCGTGCAGAACCTGTTGCACCTCAGGCGTCAGCGCGCAGCCCTCGACAGCCGCCGGGGCAACGGTTTCTTCGGACTGACCGCGCGCGTAGCGTCCGAGAACGCCATCAGGGTCATGCTGCAGCTCTTTGCAGATTGCGCCGGTGAGCCCCTCAATTCTGCCGCGCAGATGCGGCAATGGCAGCCGCGGATCCTCGATAAGCTCCTGCAGCGGAAGCAGCCGGCTCGGCTCGAGATCCGCCTGGAGGTACTGGATGCTCCAACCCTCCGGGGCGCTAGCGCCGCTGAGTACGGCGTCAACCTTACGGCTCGCGCTCTGCAGTGCTTCACTCACGAGGTCAACCGCAGTAACGTCAACCGAACGCGCCTCGAGGTGCCCGCCCGCGCCGTGCAGCTGAAACAGCTGCTCGAGATAGAGTCCGGTGCCGCAGCCCATATCGGCCACCTGCATGCCGTCTCCGACCTCCAGCAGCTCGCCCTGGCGCTGCAGAAAACGGCGAAAGTCGACCAGGTTGCGGTAGAAGTCGTAACCGCTGCCGGGCTCGCCGCGGCCAACCAGATAATTGTGCCAGTACTGCACCGGATCGGGCGCGCGGCGCTGATCGAGCCGCTCGCGTTCACAGGTGATCAGCTCCAGCACCTCGTCCTTGTCGGGATCAACCGGATCCAACCATTGGCCAGAAAGCTGCTGCAGGGTGTACGCGGTTATCAGCTTGAACGTGCGTAGCGCGTCATCACTGGTGCGAAGATTGTGGCCGGCGGGAATCTGCACTATCTCGCGTGCAGCAGGGGCGGCCACGCTCATGATGTCTTCAACCTCGGATGGCATCACCCACATATCGTGGCGGCCGTACAGCCAGAGCACCGGCGTATCGATTAGCGCCATGTCAACGCGCGCGTCGGTGATGTAGGCGTAGCGCTGATCTATCAGATCCTGGGCAACGCGGTCCATATCTACCAGATGGCCCAGCAGACCGCAGACGCCCGAAGGAATGCCCATCTTGAAGTTGCCAACCACATCCAGCCCACCCAGGGTGTTGCGCAGCGCCGTCTGAGCCGCCGGCAGGCCCATCGCGCTGACCCAGTAGTCGACCATTCCCCTGTTGGCCGGATCCGAGAGCACTTTGCGCGCGTCCAGCGCCGACATGCTGAAGGTAACCAGCACAACGCGGTCCGCACGGAACAGCGGACTGCTGTCAACGTAGTCGAGAGTTGCCTGCAGGTCCGACCGCCCGCTGCTGATTCTGTAGTGCAGCATCTCGTAACCGTGGTCTACCCCGGCGTAGGCGTTGTCACTCTCACCGGGGCGGTCAATTCCGTCGTAGCGCACCACAGCCAGGGGCTCACCGCGGTGGGCAAAGTTGGCCATCAGCACCGCGGCCAACGGTGCCAGCGCTTCTTTCTTCTTACCGAACGCCGGCGGCAAAACAAACACGGTTGCCGGCGGCCTCTCTGAGCCGCTCGAACGGCTCAGACCAACCGTGTTCAAGAGCGCCGCGATAGAACGGCCGCGCTCGTCGGGGTAGCGCAGCAGCGTTGAGGTCGTCCCCGGCAGTCCCAGAACCCCGGTTTGCAAGCGATAGACCGGCATCGAGTCCCACTCGGCGCTTTCCACCTGGCGCAGCCTGGTCTCGCTGCGGCGGATTCCCGCCTCGACACCAATACGGACCAGCGCCTCATCGTCGGCTTCACCGGGAACCACGCTTGACTGCAGGTGCCGTATCTCACCGTGCGAGTCGAGGCCAAGCGACTCCGCCATGCGGTAATAGACACTGGCCAGCCCTTCCAGCTTGGCCAGTATATCCTGATCCGCGGTGAACTCGCACAGGAATCCGCGCCGGCTGATATCAACCAGGCGTGCCGGAATCTCGCGTGCCGTGGGTCCATCGAGCATCAGTCCAAACTCGGTACCCTCGTCCAGGATCTTGCGGCCGTACGACCGCTGCTCACTGCGAAACAGCTTACCCGGCGCGTCACACCGCAGCGCAGCGTCACGTATCTGCTGAACGGTTGTGGAAAAGAAAAAACTGCCGGCGTCTGCAACAAAGCTGCCGAAGAGGGTTGTCTCGGCTGCGTCGATCGGCCGGCCGGCGGAGATCTGCAGCGTAATAGTCCAGTTTTCGGCATCAAACGACGTCACCAACCCGCTGCGCACTTCGTGGCCATGGGCCGGCATCAGGTGCAGCAGCGCTCCGGTTGCCATCACCAGCTGTATATAGTGTGCAACCGCCTCCGGCTCACTCACCTGGAAGCTGCTCTCCAGCCCCTGTTGTTCGATCCAGCTGTGAACGGTGCGCAGCGTGCCGCCCGAACTGGCCTGCACGATGAAATTGCGCAGCCTGGTGCGGTCTATTTCACCGATCCGCTCAATGCGCAAGCCGGCTGAAGCCCGATCGTGAAACGGGTTGCGCTCGGTATATACCACCGAAACCTCGGCACCAAGCGTGCGCTTCTCGCCCGGCAGTGCCAGCTTCAACGTCATTCTGTCGCCGATTGCCAGGTAACCGCCGTAGGTAGCAAGAAAACCGTCGGTTGATACGTTGTCCAGGCTCTGAATAGTGGCGCTCCGGTGGTCGGTGCTCACCGAAGCGATGACGCACGAGGCTCGCGGAAGCTTGCGGTTATTGGACCCGGTGCCGCTGTTGAGAATGTCGTGTTCTTTGGCAGCGCGCACGTAACTGTCGATGAGGGCACGCTGCGCCTCGGCTTCAAACTCAAATTGCAGCCCGATGACGCGGTCGGACCCGCTTTCAACGTGGCGCGTGATCCGCGCCGGGATCTGCACTTCTCCGTCCAGATCGGGAAACCGCACCAGGAGGGTGTCGAGGCCCGTCTGGTCCTCATTGAGAGACGCCACGATGCGCATCCCGGAGCTGCTGATATCGGTTGCCTTGGCCTCGATGCTCCGTCCATCGCTGTCAAAGGCTACTCGGGCACTGCGCTGTATTCGTACATGTCGTCGCTTCTCCGGCATGGGTGGTGGAAAACCTCGTGCATCAGAGTACCCGGTTTTGCCTCAGCGCGCAAGCGCACCCGGGCGCCCCTCGGCGTACTGCTTCAGAAACGCGTCGTAGGCCTTCATCAACCGGCGCACCAGCTCGGGAATCTCGAACTCCAGATCGCCGATTCGCGAGACCGGCATGACCTTGCTCGACGTGCTGGTCACAAAGCAACCGGCAACGTGCGCCAGCTCGCGCTGTGCTACTGGCTCTTCGAGCAGTGGAACACCGAGATTGTCGATTACCTGGTTGACCGTAGTGCGTGTGACCCCGGCCAGCACCTGTGAATGCGGCGTGGTACGGATGGTCTGGCCGTCGGTAACGTAGAAGTTGGTTCGGGTGCCTTCGGTAACGTTGCCGTGGCGGTTGAGCAGCAGCGCATCGTAGGCGCCGGCAGCACGAGCCTTGCGATATGCGATAGTGCTTGCCAGCATGTTGAGCGACTTGGCCTGCGGGAACTGGCGCTCGGCCTCCACAATGATCAACGCCGCTCCGCGTTGGTACAGCTTACGATCCGGAAACAGCGGGTTAAGCGCCATGATGTAGAGCGTACTGAGCTCCGGTCGGTCCTCGGTGGGACTGCCGATCAGCAACTGCTTGATGTTGGCATCCGAGATCCGGTTGGCGGCAATCAGCTCGCCGGTCCAGCGTGAAACGTCGCCGGGTTGCAGCAGGTGACCCAACCCGATGACCTGGGCCGAGTGAAACAGCCGCTGCTCGTGCATCTCGGGAAAGTACAGCACGCCCTTGCGCACTTTCATGGTCTCGTACACACCGTAGCCGTACTGAAAATTGACGTCGTCTATTGGCACGGTTGCCTCGGCAAGCGGCAGCAGCGTGCCATTTCTCGAACAGTACGGTCCTATCATGTCTCCTCCCGCACCGGAACTGATTGGTGCTCGGTGAGAACGTGAATCCAACGCCCCGACAGCACTCTATGCACCCCCAGAACTGCCTTGAACAGCTCTTCACTTCCGGTCATCAGGTAGACCAGCCACACCGGCAGTCCCAGCACCAATCCGCCTATGACCGCGGCCGGTACACCCACCAGCCACAGGATACCAACATCCACAAACAAACTGAAGCGCGTATCGCCGCCGCTGCGCAGCAAACCGACCACCAGCTGCATGTTGGTGGCCTTGAACGTCAGAATGATACCCAGCACCACCAGCAACTGCCGCAGCATCAGCCTCACCTGCGGCGATACCTGAAACAGCAGCGGTATCCAGCGCGACAGCACGATAACCCCTGCGCCAAACAGGATCCCGAGCAGCGGTATCAGGGTCAGCAGGCGTGTAGCGTACCGCTGGGCGTCCGCACGCCTGCCCGCTCCGATCGCATTGCCGATCATGATTGCGCTGCCGTTGCCGGTTCCCATGAATATGACGAATGAGAGCCGCGCGACTGTCTCGCAGAGATTGTACGCCGCCACCACCTCGGTGCCCATGCGCGCGTAGACTACCATGTACATCGTCATTCCCAGTGACCAGCCGATCTCGTTGAGAATAACCGGAGACGCAGTGCGCAGGAACCGCCCCACAAAGACGCGCTGGAAGCTGAAGAACTCTGCCGGCCGGCCGGCCGGTGCCTCCTTACGGCGATACACCAGCGCCAGAAGCACAGTGACCTCCAGCGTCCTTGCCAGCGCGGTAGCAATTGCCGCACCGCGCACGCCGAGCGCGGGGAAACCGAACAGTCCGAAGATCAACAGCATATTGAGCGCAGTGTTGACCGCCAGTGAAACCAGCGACACGTACAGCGGCAGACGGACGTTGCCGGTGCTGCGCAGCACCAGAGAGAAGACGATTGTCAGCGTAGTGGCAACGTAGCTCAGTCCGACGATCTGCAGATAGCCGCGTCCCAGCTCGATCACGGCCGCGTCGCTGGTGTAGAAGCCCAACACAGTCCCGGGCACCACAATCGCGGCAAAGCTGAACAGCGCGGCGCCGCTCAGGCCCAGCACCAGCGCAATGCCCATTGAGGCGCGGATACCTTTGAGGTCGCGCACACCCCAGTACTGTGCGGTAAACACGGTAGTTCCGCTTCCCACGCCAAACAGGAACAGCATCAACAGGAAAAAGAGCTGATTACTCAGCGCCACGGCCGCAATCTCGGTTTCACCAAGCTGGCCGATCATCACCGTGTCGATCATATTGAGCGACGTCACTACCAGGTTCTGCAGCGCGATCGGCAACGAGATAACGATAAGTCTGCGCAGAAAGTCGCGGTCACGCAAGGTATTGCGCAGGGCGTCTGTCACAAGTAGGCCCCCGTCATGATGTTCTCCGTTTTGACATGATAGCCGGTTTGCAGTATGAAATGAAACTATGAGCGCAACAACGCACGGGGTTATTCTGGGGCGTTTCATGCCGCCGCATAACGGGCATCGCTACCTTATAGATTTTGGTCGACACGTGGCCGACGAGCTGACGGTCTTTCTGTGCTCACTGCCGCGGGACCCGATCCCCGGCGAGTTGCGCCTGCGCTGGATGCAGGAGCTTTTCCCGTCGGTACACCTGGTGCACATCACCGAAGAGAATCCCAACGCCAACAAGGCGCAGCCCGGAGCATTCAAGATCTGGGCCGATGCAATTGCGCGCAACATGCCGCACGGCGTGGATTATGTGTTTGCCTCGGAGCACTACGGACGCGCTCTGGCGCTGGAACTGGGTGCAGGCTTTCTTCCGGTGGACCCGTCACGCTCGCTGTTTCCGGTATCGGCGTCGGCAGTGCGCGCAGCACCGATGACCTACTGGGACTACCTTCCCGAGCCGGTTCGCCCGTTCTTTGTGCGACGCGTCTGCATTGTGGGTAACGATGTAGTCCAGCGTGTAGCGCTGGGGCGAGCGCTGGCCGAGCATTTCAGGACGATCTTTGCCGGCGACTACGCCGCCTTCTGGCAGGATCACGTAGAGCGCGCGCCAACCGCCGCCGATCTGCCGCTGCTGCTGCGTGCCCAGGCAGCATCCGAGGGCGCACTGGCACGTCAGGCGCAGCGGTTGCTGTTTGTGACCACCGATCCAACCCAGTTAGCGCTGCAATGGAGCGTCGAGCACGGTGAAGCCGCTGACCGCCTGGCGGCCGAGCGCCAGCGCGGTTACGATCTCTACCTGGCTCTGCAGGCCGAGCTGCCGGACGCTGAGCACCGGCAGCTCGGTGGTGACCTGCTGTCACGCTACCTGGCGATGCTGCCGCCAACCGAACCGGTAGTACCAATCCCGGCTCCAGAACCCGAAGCCGGACACATCACTACTGCACTGGAGTCCGCCTGCAGTGCGGTAGAGCAACTGCTCAAAACGAGTGAACAGAGTCCTTGATCCTTCGGCGGCGGTGTAGACTGTCACAGGTTTTCTCCTCGCGCGGCATTACGCGCTTCGCGCTGCAGTTCTCTGATAACGCGCAGCGCAAAGTAGACGGTAGTGATCACGGTGAAGAAGTCGGCAAAGGTCTGAGTGAACAGCACTCCGGTCAAACCGAAGAGACGCGGCAGTATCACAATAGCGGGGATAAGAAAGATACCCTGGCGCGCCATCGACAGAACCGCCGCCGGCAGCCCGCGTCCGAGCGCCTGGAAGAGCACGTTGAAGATCACTACGGGACCAAAGAACATGAACAGTGCGTGGAACGCGCGCACGTTGAAGGTGGCAATGCGGATCACCTCGGGATCATCGCTGAAGAGCTTCAACAGCAGCGGAGCTGTCAGCTGGATAAGGATTGTGAACAGCACGCTGAAGATGCCCGACCACAGCACGCCGACGCGAATGACCTCAAACAGACGGTCGTAGCGCCGCGCCCCGTAATTGTAGCCGGCCAGCGGCTGAAAGCCCTGGCCAAAGCCGAACACCGGGAACATGCCCAGGAACAGTATGCGGAAGGTCAACCCGATCGAGGCCACCGCGGCGTCTCCGTAGACCGCCGCGGCGTTGTTCAGCAGCGCAACCGCAACACTGGTGAATAACTGGCGGACCAGGGTTGGGGTACCGATCTTGAACACCTCCCAGTTGAGCTGCCGATCCAGCGAGAAGTAGCGCGGCTGTATACGCAGGTAGCTGTGCCTGCGGAAAAAGTACCATAGCATCAGCCCTTCAGCGATGACCTGGGACACCACGGTGGCCAGCGCGGCGCCCTGGATTCCGAGCCCCAGGGTGAACATGAAGAGCGGATCGAGCGCGATGTTCAGCCCGGCACCGGTCATCATCGCGGCCATAGCCAGCCGCGCGTTTCCCTCGGCACGCACCACGTTATTGAGGGTCATGCGCACCACCAGAATCGGCGCGCCAATCACCAGGATACGGGTGTAGTTCTCGGCGTACGGCAGGATAGTGGCGGTGGCACCAAAAAGACGCAGCAGCGGAACCAGGTAGATCAATCCTGCCACCGTGGTCAGCACCCCGAAGAGAGCAGCCAGGCCGAGCGTGGTGGTTGCAACGCGGTTGGCCTGATCGCGGTCACCGGCGCCCAGCGCGCGTGATATGTAGGAAGCGCCACCCAGCCCGAACAGCAGACCGATCCCGACAATTACCTGCGTAATCGGGAAGGCCACCGCTACCGCTCCGATAGCTTCGGTCCCCAGCCGGCCGATGAAGGCGGCGTCCACGAGATTGTAGAGTGCATTCGAAAGCATCGCCACAATTGACGGCAGCGCCAGACCAGCGAGTACCGGTTTAATTCGGCCCTCGCCCATGCGGCGGGTGCGGTCTTCGGGCGTCTGCATTACGGTCTTATTCGGCGACGATCCCGCGGAAACAGCGAAGCTTGCTTGACGTTCTGCAGGCCAAGGATTTTCTGTGTCAGCCGTTCCAGCCCGATGGCAAACCCACCGTGCGGAGGACAGCCGTAGCGGAAGATCTGCAGGTAGTCGGCCAGGCCTTCCGGCGTCAAGCCGAACCTGGGCAACGTCTCCAGAAGCATGGCGTACTGGTGAATGCGCTTGCCGCCGGTGGTGATTTCCAGACCACGGAACAGCAGATCGAAGCTGCGCGTCTTGGTGTCGTCGGGGTAGGTGTAGAAAGGCCGCTTCTTGCGCGGAAACCCGTAGACAAAGACCGCTTCCACGCCGTGTTCGGCCGCGGCCCAGTCACACAGCGCGCGCTCGGCTTCGGGGCTGATCTCGAACAGTCGCCGGCCCATCTGGTCGGCGGCAATCTGCTTTGCCTCATCGTGGCTGATACGCGGGGTCTTGTTCAGTTCCTGGCGAGATGGAACGGTGGCACCGTAGAGCTCCAGCACCTCACCGCACTCGGCGCTCACGCCGGCAAAGATCGCGGCCAGGATTTCAAGTTCCAGATCCATCAGCTCGTGCTCGTCTTCGATGAAGCCGATCTCCACGTCCAGTGAGACGTACTCGTTGAGGTGGCGTGGCGTGTCGTGCTTTTCGGCGCGGTAGGCGGTACCGATTTCGAAGACCCGTTCCATGCCCGAGGCAACCATCGCCTGCTTGTAGAACTGCGGTGACTGAGCCAGGTAGACCTTCTCGTCAAAATAGTCGACCTGGAACAGCCCGGTACCGCCCTCGGTGCCGGTACCGATCAGTTTGCTCGACTTGATCTCGGTAAAGTCCTGGCTGCGCAGATAGCCGGCAAAGTGCTCGAGTATTGCCGACTGAACCGCAAATATCTTGCGCAGCTTGGGGTTACGCAACGCTATCAGGCGCTGATCGAGGATTGCGTCGATCGACACTCCGTCCAGATCCTGGTTGACCGCCAACGGCAGATCGAGTTCGGCCGGCGCCAGCAGTTCACTGCTGTTCACGCGCACCTCGAATCCGCCGGGAGCCTTCTCGTTGGCCGCTACTTCACCGCTGACCGATATGACGGATTCGAGCGTGAACGGAACTTTCTCCTGGTAGACAAGCTGCACAACACCCGAGCGGTCCCGCAGCAGCACAAACGAGATAGCGCCAAGCTCTCGCACCCGGTGCACCCAGCCGGATAGCGCAACGTGTCCTCCGGCGTGCTGTGCGACATCGCGCGCCAGCGTTCTCATAGCTCCTCCTCCATCCGCTGCACCACCTCAGCCTCGGACTCTGAACAGATCAGTGCAGCAATCAGACGCGTGTAGACGGTCTCGGTGGTCAGTGTACCCATGGGGATTGCGCCCTCCTTCCAGAGCTCGTGGCTGGTAACGTATTCGGAGAAATCGACAATACCCTCCTGCTGCGAAGTACAGAAGAAGTGTACGCTGCGCTCGGCGCCGTAGGCAAACGCGTGCTTGAGCGAGAACGGGGTTTCACGTAGTGAGGCGGTCCCGGTATCAAAGAGTTCGAGAATGAAATACTTGACCCCGCTGTTGATCAGCGCGATCAGCGAGTCGCCGCGCATCCCCGGATAGATCCGCGCAACAAAGATCGAGCCGATCGCTCGCTCCAGACGTTCGGTGAGCGCCGGCAGGTCCAGCTCCAGCGGACCGTCTATCACCGGGCGGCCGTGATAGACCGGCGTTGTCTGATTCCAGTTGCGGAACGGCCCCGGC
>SKLB01000080.1 GCA_007123465.1 Spirochaetales bacterium | reverse complement strand
CGTTTGATAAAAGATACAGAATGATATAGTATATGGGGCGGAACAACTGTATGGATTTCAGCGTCCGACCGGAACGAAGAGTTTTTCATCTCGATACCGAGTGTTACATCATCTACATCGGGAAGGACCAGGACGACTACAAACCGTTCCTGCGCATCGGCAACACCACCAACCTGTCTCAGAGCGTCAAGTCGCTCATCTATTCCGTCGTTGTAACCGATACGCTGACGGGCAGCCCGATACTGGAACGGGACAACCTCAGCGACATGGTTGGTGACGAGTTCCGCTATATCGGGGATCCTGCCACCGTCGAGCGCTTCAAGGAGTTTCTGCGTCACCAGGAGATTCCCTCCGAAGGCTACGAGGAAACCGCCGATGACGTGCTGGAAGATATGGGCGCCTACGTCTATTTCTATCACGACGGCAATATCCGCGTGTCGTTCGACAAGATGCCGCTGTTCAACCTGCGCCGCCGCGAGGAAGAGGATCGTCACTATCTGCAACGCGTCAAGACTATCAAGAACCATCTGCTGCGTAACCCGTTGCGCTATCCGGCGCGCGAGTTCAAGCAGCCGGGATTCTTTGTGCTCGGGGGACGCACCTATTTCTTCAGCCGCGGTGCGGTAGCGGCCTTCGACATTCCCGACAGCTACTTTGCAGACTTTGCTGCTGCCGGACTTGACCCGGACCTTATTACCACGGTATACGCTCCGGACGTCTCCGAGGGGCTCGTGCGGCTCTTCAAGCGTGTCCGCGCCAAGGACGCGCGGGTCCACGTCATTACCGACAACCCTGCCGGCGTCAAGGGAATCATCGCGCTGTTCCGCGTTGAGAAGCAGCTGCAGCTGAAATCTGAAGTGGTCAAACTGCAGCGCGACAAGTTTACGCCGGCGCTTGATTACCGCATAAAGAAGACGGCGCGTCATTTCATTGTAGAGAGTGACTCGCTGCCGACCGCGCTCTACGTTGACTCAGATCTCGGCGCCGTGGTGCGTAACGTGCTGTCGATATCTTCTGCCAGGCGTGGCTGGCTCTACGGCGGGTCCTCTGGATCACAACGGGGTGCACTGCTGGAGGGCGTGCCGTATCTGCTGCACGGCGGGGCTCCGCAGTTGAGCGCCGGCGAGCTGCAGAAGTACCTGCCGAGCAAGCTCTACGGATTGGAAGACCTGATGAGTTCATCCGAGGCGGCGGCGTTCAACAGTGCACGGTCTTTTTTCTCGGATTATCAGAACGACAGCGGTGATCTTGCCGGCCACGTTCGTAAGATTCGATCGGTATCGCGGCAGAAAGAAGGCAGTTCTGTCTGGTGGGTACTGGCTCAGACCGCACGTCAGTTTGCACTGGCCGCGGCTCACAGTGAGAAGAACGACAAAAACAGCAAGCAGCTGGTTGCGCTGGCGGATGCGTTAGCTATATCGGCTGATGCGGCGCCGCAGGGCGCTGCACCACCGTCACTGGTGTGCGATCTCTACGTTGATTCGGAAGCGGTTTATCCGCTGTACCGGTTTGCAGAAACGGTCACACCGGATCGCATCCGGCAGGCTGCGGCTACTTCGGATGCCATTCGAAAGGAAGAGCAACCGCAGGATAGAGCCTATTTCCAGAAGGAAGAGAAACGGCTCGACGAGCTGCTGGCTTCGCTGGACACGGTAGGGGCGCGGGTCCGCAAGACCCGGGCCGGTGATGCAACCGTTGTTGACGGAGCTGCCGCCGATAAGAGAGCCGCGCGGGGAACTGGCCGGCGTGAAGGCGAGGCAGAAGATTCGGACAGCGAACGGCGCGGTTCCAGGTGGTGGCCGGTGGCCGCCTTACTGCTGCTGCTGCTCGGTGCGGGGCTGATTTTCCTGCTGGCTACCGACCAGGGCCGCGAGATATCCCGCGTGGTGCTGGGGCGCGAGCCGGTTGCAGCCCCGGTTGATCCGAGCGTTGATGTCGACGAGCCCGAGCCGCCTATCCCCGACGTCGCCGTTGATGATCCGGCGGCCGAAGAGCCGGAGATAGCGGCTGAAGCCGAGCCGGAAGTCGTTCTGCCGGAAGAGGCCGAAGTGGCAGAGCCGGCGCGAGAGCCGGGAACCGCGGCGCCCGGGGTGGTGCAAACCGGTCCCCCAATTGACCTCGATGACTGGCAGGACGTAGAAGGGCTCGAGCCGCGCGAGGCGGCCGGCGGAATAAAGATTACTGTTCTTGACATAATTAGGCTGGCGAATAGAATTGCATTGGCAAACGGTTATCGCCAGATGGGTGCGCCGCCGCAGTGGGGACCAAATCCGTTGTGGATCTTTGCCGGCAACCGGTTAGTCATGCCGGACCGCAGCGAGATCACCGTACAGGAGAATGATAACCTGTGGACCCTGACCGGTGACTTCATCGAGCAGCAGCTGGATGAAGATTATCCCCGCTACCGCAATGCCGTTGAAGCGCACCAGCGCGGAGCGATGTCAACGGAGCGCTTTGTAAGTGAGCTGCGCGACCTGCAGGAGTTCTCCAATTCCGAGAACTTCTCGCGTCGGCTGTCACAATCAATTCAGGAGGTGACGAGGGACTGAGAGCGAACGGAACGGCAAAGTGTTCGTAAGATTGTGATCACGCGCAAATGTGCTATACTTAGATGCGTGTATGTGCTGAGATTTGACCTCAAAGACCACTATGAAGGAGTGTAACTATGCCAGATCTGCCAAAGAGTCCAAATGTATTTCACCCGCGTAAACCTTCCGCTGTCGGGTCACGCAACTCGCTCGCTCAGGAAGGGCGCGCACAGAAGGAAGAGTATCAACAGCTGATTGCCGAGGCGACCGAGAACGTCCTCGAAGACATCGCGGTCAAACTGCCCAAAGAGGTGCTCGAACAGCTCGAGGTCATGGGCGGCATCAAGGAGAAGTTGTACAACTACTTCAACCAGAACTACCAGAACATGTTCAACCGCTACGTCACCAGTACTGAAGACGAGATGGTGAAAAAGGTCCGCAATTTTGTGGACAAGGAAGAGAACAAGATTCTGGCGCGCTACACCCCGAAAGAGATCTCCGAGATGCTCGACCAGATCGGTGGTGCG
>SKLB01000016.1 GCA_007123465.1 Spirochaetales bacterium | reverse complement strand
CCTATCTCGCCAAACAGCAGCAGCAGGCCACCGCGGACCATTGGTACGTCGGCAGCCGGGGAGAACGGGCGCGCGTAGATGAACTGGAAGAACGCTTCTGCGGCGGAAAAAATTGCCATGATTGCGAATAGAGCGGCGACCAGTCCGAGGGTGATAACGCGCTTGATGCGGCCGAGATGAACGGACAGAATGACAAGCCAGAGCAGAGCCAGACTTTCGGCTGTGGGAATAATAACCACCAACGGCGATACCGCGGGGATCCAACGGTGAGAACTCAACGCTGCATTGAACGTCAGCAGGATTGCCAGGCAGATGAATACCGTTCGCAGCATGGTCGGATTCCGGGCGGCTCTCAACGCGTCTTTCATACTTGAACAAAGGTACTACAGCGTGGAGCGTGAAACAAGCCTGATCCGGCGAGCTGCCGGGATGTGGAAAACTTGACAGCCTGAGGTTACACTGTAGCAGACGTATGGAAACCGAATACTATTTCATCAGCGATCTGCATATCGGTGGCGACGCCGGCCTGGGAGAATGCGAGTTTGAAGCAGAATTGATCGAATTTCTGCAACAGCTCGATCGCTACGCGCTCGGTGCCGCCGCTCCAGTGGAACTTGTGCTGCTTGGCGATACCTTTGGTTTCTGGGAACTCACCGGGGTCCACGGCCCGGCAATGGTGGACCGCATTGCCGCCGACCATCCGGCGATCTTCCACCAGTTCAAAGAAACCGGACGCCATGTTCGGATTACCGTTACCGCCGGCAATCATGATCACGACCTGGCTTGCCAGTCGGAGTTTGTAGCCAGGCTGGCCGAGTACAATATGGTGCTCCAACAGGACTACGCAATCACCCGCAGTTGTGGCGGGCGCACAATCTGGGTCGAGCACGGCAATCAACATGACAACTTCAACCGCTTTGAGCCGTGGCACGATCCCCACGCCAACCCTGTAGGGTACTTCATCACGCGCAAGCTGGTGCGCGCGGCGGCCGAACGTTCCACACTGGGCAAGCGCGATTGGCTGGTGGATATGGAAGCGGTCAATCCCAGCGAAAACGTTCCGAACTGGTTGCTGTCGAATTACTTCTATCGCGAGATGCATCCGGTGCTGCGCTATATCGCGCTACCGTTCCTGCTGTTCACCGGGATAAGCCTGCTTATCTTTCTGGGTACGATACTGGAATCGCTCTCGCTGGTGCCAACAACCATCTTTCGCGATGAGTGGCTCTATCGCGCACCGCTTCTGGGAACGCCCATCCGCTACTTTGTAGCCGTGAATCTCAGCGCGTTACTGGTGGTGGTCATTGTTGCCGTACCGGTCTGGATCCTGATCAGAGACTTCCGCCGCACGCTGGAACGCTACGAGCTGCGGTTCACCCGCAGAAAACGTCAGCAGAAAGACAAGCGCTACCTCGACGCGGCGGCCGAGGTATTCCGTGCCAATCCGGATGTGGCGGTCTTTGTCTACGGCCACACACATAATCCGTCGCTGACCGTGGTCGACGGACGCGCGGTGATCAACACCGGGACCTGGCTTAAGCGGCTGACGCGTCTGCGCAGCAAATGGACCCTGGTACCCGATGTGTACTACCCCTCGTTTCGCATCGGATACTTCCGCGTCTACAGCGAGGCTGAAGGGATTGTTATTGAGCGGCACGCCATACCCAAGCAGGTGGCACGCGAGCTTACCGCCCTACAGCGGTTGCTCACGCTGCGCCGACGCGCCGTGGACGCCACGCGTATTCCCGCTCGCCTGGTGCTGTCGGACCGCAGCGACGCTACTCCCACTCGATAGTGGCCGGCGGTTTGCTGGAAACATCATAGACTACCCGGCCAACCTCCGGCACACGGTTGGTTATCAAAGCGGATATCTCCAACAGATCCTGCGGCGGAAACGGATAGACATCGGCAGTCATCCCGTCCCGTGATATAACGGCGCGCAAGGCAGCCACGTAGCCGTAACCGCGCACGTCCCCGGTTACCCCGGTGGAGCGCACCGGCAACAGTACGCTGAACGCCTGCCAGATCTGATGATAGAGTCCGCGAGAACGCAGTTGCGAGAGGTAGATGTCATCCACCGCGCGCAGAATATCGCATTTCTCACGGTTGACCTCGCCCAGGATTCGCACCGCCAGTCCCGGTCCGGGGAACGGATGGCGGTCAACGGTTTGCGCGGCAACACCGAGCAGTTTTCCGAGACGGCGAACTTCATCCTTGTAGAGCCCGGACAGCGGCTCCACGATCCGTCCAGCGGCGCGCTTGGCCTCAACCAGCGGTGAACGTACGTTGTGGTGTGACTTGATCACCTTGGCTTTGGTCCCCACCCCGCGTCCTGACTCGATGAGGTCAGTGTAGAGGGTCCCCTGAGCCAGATAATAGTCACCGCTGATGTGACGGGTCACTTCCTGCTGCTGAACCTCGATGAAGGCGTCACCAATGACAGCGCGCTTCTGTTCAGGGTCTCTGATGCCCGCCAGACGGGACAGGAAGCGCTCTTCAGCGTTAATCAAATAGAGTTGACGGGCTCCAAGGTCACGCAACCCGCGCTCCACTTCCTCGCTCTCACGATGCCGCATCAGGCCGGTGTCGATGTACATCAGGTGTACCTGCTGCGGATCGAGCACCTGCAGCAGCAGTGCCGCGGCCACCGTGGAGTCCACCCCGCCGGAGATCAGCAGCAGTACCGGATCAGAACCGACCTGCTCGCGCACCCGCCGGCCTTCGAGCTCCAGGTAGTGCTGGACGGTCCACTGCCGCCGGGCGCCGCAGATTCCGACCGCAAAGTTCTCCAGTATAGTGTCCCCGTACTCGCAGTGCGTTACCTCGGGGTGAAACTGAATGCCTACGCTGTTGGTCTGAGCGAATGAGATACACCCGGGCAGGCCGTGCTCCGACTCGGCAATCAGGGTAGCGTCAGCAGGCAGCTCACGGATGCTGTCTCCGTGACTCATCCAGGAGACAAATCCGTCGGGAACGCCTTTGAAGAGCGGATGCTGTGTGCGGTAGTGCTGGCGGCTGCGCCCGTATTCGCGTGCTACCGTGGCATCAACCGTTCCGCCGT
>SKLB01000045.1 GCA_007123465.1 Spirochaetales bacterium | reverse complement strand
TGGCGTTTGACGCCGGCTTTCCGTCCAAGAGCACCTTCAACAGGGTGTTCAAGCAGTGCTACGGCACAACACCTTCGCAGTACGCGGCCTATGCGGTTGCGCAAGGCGATGCGAATGGCTGCTTTGATGCGCGTGATGCAGCGCGCTGAAGGTCGACCGCCCGCGATTGTACTGTGGCGTGGCTATCAATCTTCAGGATAGGCGGGAGGCAACGGAGTTCTGCGGACCTCGCCACTGGAGAGATCCTCGTAGACAACAAAAAGGCGTCCTGCGTCCGCAGCAAAATCGAAGGGTAAGACGTCTGCGGCGAATACTGCCGCGCTGAAGTCGCGGCCGGTAGGCGTGTGAATAACGGCGTACACGCTACTGACACGGCCCTGCCCCGGATACGCCGGTTCCTTTATCACGATAGCCCACTCGGCGTTGTCACTCAGTGCAAGCAGAGTCAGCACGTAGGCAAAATCAGCGTAGCCGGGAACGCGGCGTCCGTCGGCGGTGTAGAGCAGAAGCCGGCGCATATTGTCGTCGGTATCTACCGTGGCAATCTCACCGTAGTCCGGCCAGATCTCGGCTATACAGGTATCCTCCCAGGTTGTACCGCGATAGACCTCGGCAATCTCAAGGCGCAGAATATAGCGAAACCGCAACGGCACGCCCATTGCGGGATTGATTCCCATCATCTCCGCCTGCGGGAATTCCAAAGCGGCGACGGCCTCTGAACTGCGGAACCGGTTCATTGCCTCGGTTGCAGCTGCCGGATCAAGCGGCAGCACAAGCCGCTGGGCTTGACGCGAGTCGGCCAGGACCACACTCTCTGCCGGCCCAACCGGCACTGCGTCATAATAGGTCACCGACTCGGTTGCAAAGCCGTCAGCGTTGACGCCGACATAGAGTTGCACGCTGAGCGTCTTGACGCGGTGGTTGCGCTGGAAAAGGTTCTGATTGCGAGCAAACCCGTTGATGAAGCCGAGCGCCTCGGGATACTCGACAAATGCCGCAACGATGGTCTCACCGATTCCCGGTCCGGCAGCTCCTTCCACCCAGGCGGTAGCCGGATCCCCGTCAAATGCCTTACCGGGATCGTAACTGGAGATCTCCCAGAAGTTGTCGGACTCAAGCACCGAGGAAGCACCCCACTCGGCAACCGCATACGCTCTTCCGCTGAGCGAGAATCTTGTCCACTCACCGTCGAGCGGCTCTTCCACGGCCGAGGCAAACTGCCCTGGCTGCGTGAGAAGAACCGCAGAGACAAGCCCAAGCAGGAGACCTTTGACAGAACGCATCAATCCCATCGGCCGATTATAGCACGATCCGCACAGAAATTGCGCAGCAGGATCACACTTTCCCGAGCCACACAGGGGCTTCGCCTTTAGAATAAACGACCAACAGTCAGGTATACGGTCATACCGTTGAGGAAGGTCTCTGGCTCCTCGTTGAATGCTGACGTGAACATGCGCGAGTAGAGAAACTCAAGACCCAAGAGTCCCGAACCTACCCCGGTTGTGCAGCCGAGACCGGCTGCTGCCCCGAGAAGCGTTCGATTATCAGGCCGTCTGAATTCCGTATGCGTAGCATCATCGAAGCGATAGTCGATGGCTACGTCAAACAGGACGAGAGAGATTTATTGACCAAGGAGACCATAGAGAGTAAGTCGTTGCATGGTGATACGGGGTTTCAGGTACACAGGGATTTCCACAACGGAGTACCGGTCGATGATATCGAGGTGACTTGAATCATCAGATTCTTCACGCGAGCCGTATATGCCGCCACCTCTCTCCATATAACCTATCTCTGTCTGTATCGCCAGCCACTCCTGTAAGCCGATTTCAACGAACAGTGCGAACGCGGGACCAAAGACGGTTCTGTTGTCTACGTCGTGTTCCGAAAGAAAGCTGCGGTAATCGGACCCGTGATAATGCCCGGCACTGTACCCGCACTTGAAACCCCAACTCGACGGCGCGGCCACCGCTGCTACAGGTATCCCGACAAAAAACAGTGCAATCAACATCGAGGCTTTGGTTCGGTTCATCATTCTCATCCTCGTCCGATTCGATGGAACGCGCGTTCTACCTCCAACCAGGATCGCGCAGTCACTTTGGTTTCGGCCGCAGACAGCCAGTCTGCAACAGCAGCGCGCCGCCGGCGTAAAGCATTCCCGGCAACCGAAGCCGTGCGAAACCGGGTGCGAATGGCGGACCCACATTTCAGAAGAGGCGACGCTTCCCGGAATTCACCGCTGACTATGATTATGAGGCAGAACCCGAGAAACTGCTTCGGCGAAGGGACGTAGTTTCAAGGGCGGGGGGCGAACCGGGGCAATCGCGCGCACCACGGCGCAAATACCATTTGAGGAACTGAACCATGGGGCGGTAGATGAGGCTGCCGGTTGCTGCTGCGCGAGATCGGCAGGCTCATTTTGCCTCACGTGCATCAGGCCACGCATTCTACTGCAGTGGGGCGCGTTTGCATATCGCGCATCGAATTGCCGCTGTTATGTCGGTCTGAGAGAAGCCGCTTCCCTTGAACAGCAGCGGCGCATCACGCCTGCGCGCGAGGGCGTACGAGAAGCAGCGGCCGTAGTGCAGCCCCGCGGCACCGTAGCGCGCAGAGAGTACAATGCCGGCTTCGGCGAATGTAGCCGAAGAAATACACGGCTCCGCGTCTTCAGCAATCAGCTCGGTATATCGCCTCGCTCCCGGTTCGTCACCGAGTATCGCCACCAGCGCCGAGGTGTCGATTACGATCACGAGGGAATACCTCTCTCATCGTAGCCCAGAATCTCGTCCTCTGTATCCTCTTTCTGCACCGGCAGACGTGCGCATTGCAGCGCGATTTCCTGCAGTGTCCGAAGGGCCAGCTCACGAGCGGTTTCACGCCGCTGTTTTTCTCGTGCAAGAGCGTCGGAAACCGCATTGGATACCGCCTTTGTGAGTGACTGCCCGGTGAGCTCGGCCAGCTCGCGCGCCTGGCGGTGTGTGGACGAATTCTTGATGTTGAGCGGCACCGTATCCTCCATGGAGGAAGTAGTCAATAGATTCCTCCATCCCGTATTCGACTGCAGATGGCGGTTGCCGTCAATCAG
>SKLB01000291.1 GCA_007123465.1 Spirochaetales bacterium | reverse complement strand
TGTGAGTGTGCTGAAGCGCGGGCTCTTCTCGGTAAGTTACGCCGGCCTCTGGGGGCAACCGGCGCTCACCCTGGAGCAGTCAATCGAGAAGGCCGCTGAGCTGGGGTTTGAGGGACTGCTGTTTATGGGCAAGCGTCCGCACCTCGGTCCACTGGAGACGGATGAAACGCGCCTGTCGCAGCTGAGGAGCTGCCTGCAGAGCTTTGGCGTAGAGGCAATTGGCGTGGCGGCCTACAATGACTTTCTGCTGACCGCTGCCGATGAGATTCCAATTGCCGAGATGCAACTCTCCTACATTGAGAGCTGCTGTCGCGCGGCGGCAGCACTTGGGGGGACGTTGGTGCGGGTATTCACCGCGTACCTGCCCGGTGTCGATTCCGACGGCAGGCCCGGGCCGTCGGCGGGCTGGCGGCGGGTGGTCGAGCTGCTGCGCGCCTGCGGTGAACGCGCTGCGGGCTACGGAATAACCCTGGCGGTGCAGAATCACCACGATCTGGCGGTTGACAGTCTGGAACTCGAGCTGCTGATAGATGAGGTTGGACTTGACTCTGTCCGCGCCGGTTTTGATGCCTGGTCTCCCTATCTGCGCGGTGAGGACATATGTGCCGCCGCTGAGCGCATGGGAAGGCACAGCGCGCTGACAATAGCGGCCAACTATCGGCGCTTCCATCGCTACCGCTACGAGCCGCGGTTGGTGAACTATCAGCGCAGCCACCCGGACATGGTGCGCGCCACCTTCATGAGCCGTGGCGAGATTGATTACACGGCGTTTCTGGGTTCTCTACGCGCCGGGGGATACAACGGGTGGGTGGTCTATGAGATCTGCTCACCGCTGATCGAAGGCTCTTCGCAGCAGGTTCTGGATGAGGCGGCGCGTGACTTTCTGAACAGCGTGGAGCAGATCGCTGCGGTATAGCGCAGGCGTGCAAGGTTGAGGTGTGCAGGCGGTGTGCACTGTCTTCATCGGCCGCTGGTCATAACCCGCAACTTTGCACCCGTCTGAAGGAGCATTTTATGGCAACCGGATTTGGAATTGTTGGTCTTGGTCTGATTGCCGAGTTCCACGCCCGCGCAATAGCGGCAGCCGACGGAGCGCGGCTTGCGGCGTGCATGAGCAGGGATCCCGGCAAAGCGGCGCGCTTCGCGCAGACCCACGGCGGTCGAGCCTACAGCACTATCGAGTCCCTGGTGCAGGATCCCGATGTAGCGGTGGTGTGTGTCTGCACGCCTTCGGGAGCGCATCTGGAGGCAGCGCTGGCAGCCATTGAGGCCGGCAAGCACGTAGTAGTGGAAAAGCCGCTGGAGGTAACGCTCGAGCGCTGCGATCGGATGATCGAAGCCGCGGCGCGCAAAGGGGTACAGCTGGCCGGCATCTTCCCGTCGCGCTTCCACGAGGTTGCCCGTGTGACGCGCCAGGCCGTTGACGCCGGAAGGTTGGGGCGCTTGACCCTGGCGAACGCCTACGTGAAATGGTATCGAAGCCAGGAGTACTATGACGAAGGCGGCTGGAAGGGCACGCAGCGCTACGACGGCGGCGGTGCGCTGATGAACCAGTCGATCCATGCTATCGACCTGCTGCAGTGGCTGGCCGGACCGGTAGAGAGCGTTCAGGCGTTGACGGCAACGCTGGCCCACCAGCGCATTGAGGTTGAAGATACCGCAGTGGCGCTGCTGCGTTTCGCCAACGGCGCTCTGGGCACCATTGAAGGCGCCACCTCCGTCTTCCCCGGTTTCTACAAGCGTATCGAGCTGCTGGGGGCTGAGGGCAGCATCGCGCTCGAGGAAGAGAATATCGTTGTGTGGCGTTTTGCAGCGGAACATCCCGAGGATGACCGCGTGCGCGAGCGATTCCAGCAGTCGACTAACACCGGTGGTGGTGCCTCGGATCCGGCTGCCATCGGCTTTCACGGGCACCAGCGGCAGTTGGAGGATCTGCTGCGGGTACTGAACGGAGCACAGGCGCGGCCGCTGGTTGACGGGGTGGAGGCTCGTAAATCGGTTGCAATTATCCTCTCGATCTATGAAAGTGCACGTAGCGGACGCAAAGTGCGCGTTGGATGAAAGGAGTAGTGTAATGATCCTGACCGGATTTGCCGATGAGGCGGCGTTCGAGCTCGAAGGACAGATCAGAGCCACCCGCGAACTCGGTTGGAGTCAAATCGAAGCGCGGTCGGTTGGCGACCGCAACCTGAACGATATTGCCGAGGACGAGTTCGAGCGCGTTGTGGCGGCGCTGGATGAGGCCGGCATCTCCATAAACTGCCTGGGTTCTACCATTGCAAACTGGGGCACCGATCTGTCGGAGCCGTTTGCAGAGACACTGGCACAGGTGGAGCGGGCTATCACGCGTATGACCCGGGCCCGTATCCCGATGGTACGCATCATGAGTTATCGTGTCTGCGTTGATGGCCAGGGCAGAGCGATTGACCAGCAGGAAACCGAACGCTTTCGCCGGCTCAACGAGATCTGCAGGCGCTTCAGCGATGCCGGAATTGTTACGGTCCACGAGAACTGCTACACCTACGGTGGAATGAGCAAGGAGCACTGCGAGCGCCTGCTGGATGCCGTTGAGCAGTTGCAGTTGGTCTTTGATAGCGGGAATCCACCGTTGACCAACGACTTCTCGCGCCCCTATCCTTACCCGAAGCAGTCCGGATGGGAGTTCTACCGGCACGTCAGGGAGCGTATCGTCCACGTGCACGTCAAGGACGCATTCTACGACGCCGAGGCTGACCGCGAGGTATACACTTTTCCAGGCGACGGCGCCGGTGAGGTGCGTCGCATACTGGCCGACCTTTGCGGCAGCGGCTACTCCGGTGCGCTTTCAATCGAGCCGCATATGGCGGTAGTCTTCCACGATTCATCGGTGCAATCGGATGCCGAACAGCGTTTTGGGAACTACGTCGAGTACGGCCGCCGGCTCGAGCGGCTTCTCGCCGAAATCGGCTACCCGGCTGAATAACTCTTGACTGGTGCCAAAATTGTTTTTTTTCGCGGGCATTTTGAAGCAGCAGAACCGCGGAGGCTGTGTATTGGTGCAGAGGTCCGCCTGTGTGCACCACCACAACCATCACCGCCCCCGAGTT
>SKLB01000171.1 GCA_007123465.1 Spirochaetales bacterium | reverse complement strand
GTTTCGCGGCGTTGCCGGGCTGACCGACGCACTGCTGCCGTTCACCCACGGGCCGATGCGGCTACTCTGGATCGTACCGGCGCTGGTCACCGCCAAGTCATGGTTTCGCGGGCGCCTGGTACACCGCCGGCGTACCTCAGCGCTGGCCAAGGCAGTAGTGATCCACAGCATATTTCTGTTTGTCTGCATGCTGTTAGGCCCAATCCTGTTCCGCGTTCCCGGGACCGTGCTGGCGGCAGTGGGCCTGTGCGGAGCGCTGGGGGTGGAGGCGGGCTATCTTCGGCTGCGGATTGCCGCGCAGGAACGCAGACCACAGGGAGGAACCGATGCGAGTAATTGAACGGACCTTTTCAGACAACCAGCAATGTCCCACCGTACTTGTGGCCAATCTGCACGTCACCGCGGACGTTGCCACAAACCTCTCACGCATGGAAGCGGTCATCGAGATAGCTCACCGCAAGGGTGCCAATATCGTCATATTCCCCGAGCTCTGCGTGACCGGATACGTCTGGGACGATGAAGACAGCGGGGACGTAACGCAGCTGCTGGAGCAGGGAGAGAACAGCGCCGTTTCGGCCACCATCAACCGCATCCGTGACAGTCTGAGCGACAACCAGCGCGGACTGGAGTACGTCTTCTACAACAACGTCCGTCGCAAAGACGACGCATTCTACAACTCCACCTTCGTTCTCAACCGCAGCATCGACTACAACCGGGAAGAATACATCTACGACAAAGTCTTCCTGCCACCACTGGAGCAGCGCTACTTCCGGCAGGGAACCGACAAGCGGCTCACGATTGAGACCAAGTGGGGCACGTTCGGCTTCTTGATATGCTACGATCTCTGTTTCGTAGAGCTGGCCAAGCACTACGCGTTTCAGGACCACGTTGACGCCATAGTAACCATGGCTCACTGGCGCTCCGAGGCGGTACGTGAATATGCCAGCATGAACATCATGACCGATCACTATTACGGTTATCTCTGGGACCTGATGAACTCCTCCAAGGCAGCCTACAACCAGGTGTGGAGCCTGGCGGCAAACGCGGTGGGGCCGCACGACGTCAACGGCAATTATTTCTGGGGCGGAAGCGGAATCTGGGCGCCCAGCGGCTTGAGCATTGTGCAGGCCTCCAACATCACCGCCGAGCTCATACTGGTGCACAACCTCGACATCCAGGGCCAGCTTTCACGCGAGCGCGATGACTTCAACTACCGCATAGACTTCTCGCGCTTCTATAACCATATCGACCAGCAGGACTCAACGCCTCAGCGGCTGTCCTGAGACTGCACGCGCAGGACCGGCGAGCTGCCTTGTTTGTCCTGCCCCATATAGAGAGTCAGGTGCGGGAAGGGAATCTCGATATTATGCCGATCGAAGGACTGCTTCAGCCGGCGGTTGAACTCGCGGCCTATCTCCCACTGTTTGATCGGCTTGGTCTTGGTACGTGCCTTGATAATTATCGCTGAATCGGCAAACTCGTCGAGCCCCAGAATTTCAATAGGTTCCAGTATCGATTCCGCAAAGGCGGGATCCCGGCGCAGTTCCTCGTCCACCGCCCGTATCACCTCGATGACCTCGTCCACATCTTCGCGGTAGGCCACGCCGATGTCAAAGACGTAGCGCGAGTAATCCTTGGTCATGTTTGTGACCACACCGATGGTTCCATTGCGCACGTAGTGCACGTTGCCGGCGAGGTCACGCAGAATCACCATGCGCAGGCTGACCTTTTCCACCAGGCCGCCTTTGCCGGCAATCTGAACCACATCCCCAACACGGATCTGATCTTCAAGCAGGATGAAGAAGCCATTGATGACATCCCCGACCAGACTCTGCGCGCCAAAGCCAACCGCGAGACCAAGCACACCGGCAGCAGCAAGTATGGGCCCAATGGCGATCCCGAGCTGACCGAGAATGATCATCAGTCCGACCGCAAAGATCACCACACTGACCAGCGAGTTGATGATACTGCGCAGCGTATCAGAGCGCTTCTGCAGTTCCAGATCCTCTTTGCCGCCGATGCGCCCGATGGCCCTGTTGACGGCAACATGGATGACGCGCGACGAGATCAGCATCACTACGATCACCAGTAGAATCTGAAGCCCGCTAGTCAGGGCCCACTCCCCTATTTCTTCCAGGTACATTTGAATATTCATGGTTCCCATAGGCTACCATGGACCAAGCAAGCTGCCTATACGCCGAACCAGCCGACCGGCTCGGTGGCAAAATTCTGGTAGATGTGCTTGATCTCGGTGTATTCTTCAAGGCCCTGCTTACCTAGTTCGCGGCCGATTCCCGACTGCTTGTAGCCGCCCCACGGCGCCTGCGCAAAGTAGACGTTGAAGTCGTTGATCCAGACCGTGCCCATCCGTAACGCCCGCGCTACGCGCTGCGCCCGGTCCTGGTCTCTGGTCCACACGGCTCCAGACAGACCGTAGGTGGTATCGTTTGCCAGGCGTATGGCCTCGGCCTCATCCGCGAAGCGCTCCACGGTCAAAACCGGGCCAAACACCTCTTCCTGGACGATGCGCATTCTGGTATCACAATTGGTGAAGATGGTCGGCAGGAAAAAGAAGCCCTGCTGCAATTCGGGATCCGCCGGGCGTTCTCCGCCCAGAATGAGTTTGGCTCCCTCCTGCTTGCCTATGGCCACATAGCGCTCTACCTTGGAACGGTGCTTCTCCGAGATCAACGGGCCGCACTGGGTCCCCGGATCGAAGGCGTCGCCCAGTTTGATCTTCCTGGCGCGTTCCACCACCGCTGCGATGAGCCTGTCGTGCAGCGTATCCTGTACAATCAGCCGGGCCCCGGCCGAGCAGACCTGGCCGGCATGGAAGAAGACCGCGTTCAGCACGTAGTCCACCGCCAGCTCGAAGTCAACATCGTCAAACATGATGTTAGGGTTCTTGCCGCCCAGCTCAAAGGCTATCTTTTTCATGTTGCCGGTGGCAGCCTGCATGATCTTGCGTCCGGTTTCAATTCCGCCGGTAAAAGAGACCAGGTCCACGTCGTGACTCTCGGCCATTTCGTGTCCTACCGTGGGTCCGGGACCGAGCACCAGGTTCACAACCCCGGCCGGAAATCCGACTTCCT
>SKLB01000292.1 GCA_007123465.1 Spirochaetales bacterium | reverse complement strand
TCCCCCGATCACCCCTACGTACGCGAGCACCCGCAGTGGTTCAAGTGGCGGCCGGACGGGACGGTACAGTACGCCGAGAACCCGCCCAAGAAGTATCAGGATATCCTGCCGCTCAACTTCGAATCAGATGACTGGCGCGGCCTGTGGAATGAGCTCAAGCGGGTGGTCATCTACTGGGCCAGGCAGGGCGTGCGCATCTTTCGCGTTGACAATCCGCACACCAAACCGTTTGAGTTCTGGCGCTGGCTGATAGCCGAGACGCGCGCCGTCTATCCGGATCTGATCTTCCTGGCCGAGGCGTTTACGCGCCCCAAAGTGATGGCGCGTCTGGCCAAGGTGGGATTCAACCAGTCGTATACCTATTTCACCTGGCGCAACACCCGTGGTGAGCTGGAACAGTACATCCGCGAGCTGACCAGCACTGAGGCGGCCGAATATTTTCGACCCAACTTCTGGCCCAATACGCCCGATATTTTGCCCGAGTACCTGCAGCACGGCGGCCGCCCGGCGTTCATCGTCCGGCTGATTCTGGCGGCAACCATGTCGTCCAACTATGGAGTCTACGGGCCGGCGTTTGAGTTGTGTGTCGATGAGGCGGTTGAGGGTAAGGAAGAGTACCTGAACTCAGAGAAGTACGAGATCAAACAGTGGGATCTGACTGATAGCCTGCGTCCGCTGATGCGCCAGGTCAACGAGATCCGCCGCGACAACATCTCACTGCAGACCACGCGCAACATCGAACTGTGCCAAAGCGATAACCAGAGCATCATCTGTTACGCCAAGCTCAGCGAGGACGGTAGCAATGCCACTGTTACGGTGGTCAATCTGGACGCGCGCCACGTGCAGTCGGGTTGGGTCACGCTCCCGCTCGAGCACCTGGGGCTGGACGCCGATGAGCAGTACCTGATGGAGGACGGGTTGACCGGTCAGCGTTACATCTGGAACGGGCCAACCAACTTTGTCCAGCTCGATCCGCACGACATGCCGGCGCACATCTTCACGCTGAGGCGTCGTCTGCGTCGCGAGACCGATTTTGACTATTTTATGTAGACTCATTTGAAGCAACAGAGAAGGGGTACCGTGAAGGATAAGCGCGCCAATAGTCAGGTTCTGACCTCAACCGATCCGCTGTGGTACAAGGACGCCGTCATCTACGAGCTGCACATCAAGTCGTTTTTCGACAGCAATGATGACGGCATCGGCGATCTGCAGGGGGTCATCCGCAAGCTCGACTATCTTCAGGACCTGGGGGTCTCGGCGCTCTGGCTGCTGCCGTTCTATCCTTCGCCGCTGCTGGATGACGGTTACGACATCTCGGACTACTTCAGCATCAACCGCGACTACGGCACGCTGTCGGATTTCAAGAAACTGCTGCGCGAAGCGCACCGGCGCGACATACGGGTTATCACCGAGCTGGTGATTAACCACACCTCGGATCAGCACAAGTGGTTCCAGCGCTCGCGGCGCGCCAGGCCTGGATCGGTTCACCGGGACTACTACGTCTGGAGCGATACGCCGGAGAAGTATCAGGATGCGCGCATCATCTTCACCGATTTCGAGAGCTCCAACTGGTCGTGGGATCCGGTGGCGCAGGCCTATTACTGGCATCGCTTCTATCACCACCAGCCGGATCTCAACTACGACAATCCTCGGGTGTGCCAGGAGATCTTCGCGGTACTCGATTACTGGTTTGAAATGGGGGTCGACGGCATGCGGCTGGACGCCGTGCCCTACCTGTTTGAGCGCGACGACACCAACTGTGAAAACCTTCCCGAGACTCACGCGTTTCTGAAGTCGCTGCGGGCGCATATGGACGCCAAGTTCTCCGACAGAATGCTGTTGGCGGAAGCCAATCAGTGGCCCGAGGACGCCGCCGAGTACTTTGGCAACGGTGATGAGTGTCACATGGGCTTCCACTTTCCTATTATGCCTCGGCTGTTCATGTCGCTGCGCATGGAGGACCGCTTCCCGATCATGGACATGCTCGAGCAAAGTCTCGATATACCCGAGAACTGCCAGTGGGGAATGTTTCTGCGCAACCACGATGAGTTGACCCTGGAGATGGTTACCGATCAAGAGCGCGACTACATGTACAAGGCCTACGCCGCCGACCCGCGCGCACGCATCAACGTCGGCATCCGCCGCCGGCTGGCACCACTGCTGGACAACAATCGCCGCCGCATCGAACTACTGAACTGCCTGCTGTTCGCGCTGCCGGGAACCCCAATACTCTACTACGGCGATGAAATCGGCATGGGCGACAACTACTACCTCGGTGACCGCGACGGCGTACGCACTCCCATGCAGTGGAGTCCGGACCGCAACGCTGGTTTCTCCAAAGCCAGCCCCCACAGCCTCTATCTGCCGGTAATTGTAGACTCCGAGTATCACTACTCAACGGTCAACGTAGAGAACCAGAGTCGCAATCTCTCATCGCTCTTGTGGTTCATGCGCCGCGCGCTGGCGGTGCGCAAGCAGTACCGCGCCTTTGGCCGCGGTACACTCGAGTTCTTGAACTCCAACAACCCCAGTGTACTCACCTTCGTGCGCCGTCTGGAAGACCAGGCCATTCTGGTAGTTGCCAACCTGTCGCGACACGGACAGGCGGTGACCGTGGAGATGCCGGATTATGCCGGTTTCCACGTGACCGAAATCTTCAGTGACAACGACTTTCCGCCTATCGGCGAGGCGCCCTACACGCTGACCATGGCACCGCACAGCTTCTACTGGTTCGAACTGCAGCAGGCCGAACAGACCGGTATCCAGGAATCCGATGAAGCGCTGCACATAGAGAGCAGTTCGACGTGGGCGCGGATACTGGGATCTGCCGCCGAGAAAGAGCTGGTAGCGGTTATCCGCAAGTACCTCGCGCGTGTGCGCTGGTTCGGCGGCAAGGGCCGGACCATTCGGCGGCTCACTTTTGGCGAGACGCTTACACTGACGGCACAAGAAGAGACGTTCCACGTCGTCAAGTTGGATGTGGTCTACGCCAAAGGAACGCAGGAGAGCTACCTGCTGCCGCTCGGCTTCGCTATCCAGGAGCAGGAAGCCTATCTGCTGCGTGAAGCGCCCGCTGGAGTAATTGCCTACCT
>SKLB01000301.1 GCA_007123465.1 Spirochaetales bacterium | reverse complement strand
GCCGGTGGGATGGCCGAGAATAACCCCCAGACTGAAGCTGTCCGCTGCCTGCACCGCCGCACAAGACAAGATCAGCGCGGCAGCACACACTACCTTCATTGAACGCATAGTCTATCCTTCAAACTGTATTATACATGCGTTGCTTCCAAACGCAAAGGTTGCTATGTTGCTATGGCGATTATTGTTAAGTTCTATTATAAATAACTGCAGTGAAGGCTTCCACCGGACGTACCATTGTTATCTGCTGTGCTCTGCTGGTGATTCTGGTGATTCTGGCAGCCTGCGTTGATGCCGATACGGCCCGCCTGTTTGCCCCGCACAGCCACACAGGACCGCGCGCACGCGGCGGCAGACTCGATCTGCGCGGCGCAAATTTGAGCCGTCCGCTACCCCTTGACGGAGAGTGGCTGTTCTATCCACGGGCGCTGATAGGCCCGGATCAGCTCGATACGCTACCGCCGCCGGTTCCTATCAAAGTGCCGGCGCTGTGGAACCATCAGGTTGTGGCGGAGCGTCCGTTTGGCGCCCACGGATTCGGCACCTATCGCCTCGACCTGCTGCTGGACAAGCCGCTCGAGCCGCACTATCTGCGCGTGAGCGAGATCTCCACCGCCTTTCGCGTCTACGCCGGTGAGGCGCTGGTACTGCGCGGGGGAGAGGTGGGAACCTCGCCGCACACCACCGTGCCCGCGTGGATCACAACCACGCGCCGGTTTCTGCCACAACGCGAGGAGCTAACACTGCTGGTGCAGGTTGCCAATTTCCACCACGCACGCGGCGGAATCCGCGACGAGCTGCTGATCTCGCGCCAGCCAAATCTGCTCTCCGCTATCCAGGCGCGGCGCAACTTCAGCTGGTTTGTATTCGGCGCTCTGCTGGTAATGGGTATCTACCATCTGGGCCTGATAACGGTGCGCACGCGTGAGCGTTCCACGCTCTGGTTTGGGCTGGTGTCGGTCCTGATGGCGCTTCGTGCCACGCTGACCGGGCAGCCGGCACTGATCGATGCAGACAGCCTGGCGATGTGGGAACTGCTGATGACGCTCGAGTACTTCAGCATGTACGTTGGTTTCACGCTCTTTTTTCTCTATACCGCCGCCCTCTTCCCGCAGGAGATGCACCAGCCGGTATTGCGCGCTATACAGATTCTCGGCATGTCGTTCGGAGTGCTGACGCTGGTGACCCCCGCACGCATCTTCACCGCTACGCTCTACGGCTTCCACGTGATGGCCGTTCTCGGCAGCGCCTACCTGGTCTACGTTGCATTCAGGGCACTGCGCGCCGGTCGTGCCGGCGCGGCAGTCTACGCTGCCGGCATGGTGCTGCTGTGGGTCACGGTGGTCAACGATGTGCTCTACAACCTCGGCGTAATACGAACCGGGTACTACACCGATGTCGGGCTGCTCGTCTTCCTGTTCTTCCAGAGCCTGGCGCTGGCTACCCGCTTTGCCGCCAACGTACGCCGCATTGAGGAGCTGCTGGCCGAGCGCAACCGCCTGGAGAGCCTGACCTTTCGCGACTCGCTGACCGGAATCAGCAACCGGCGTCATTTCGACCTGACGCTGTCCAAGGAGTGGACGCGCGCGCAACGCCACAGCCAGCCGCTGTCGGTCATCATGGCCGATATCGATGAGTTCAAGGCGTACAATGACAACTACGGTCACCTTCTGGGAGACAAGGCGCTGACGCAGGTAGCGCACACGCTGCATAACACGCTCAACCGTTCCTCGGACTTTGTGGCGCGCTACGGCGGCGAAGAGTTTGCCGTGATTTTGCCGTCAACAACCGATGAAGGCGCCCTGAAGATCGCCGAGACCATGCGTGGCGCCATTGAAGCGCTGTGCATCGAGCACCGTTACAGCGGACTCATCGACGTCTTGACCGCAAGCTTTGGCGTGGCAACCGCAATCCCGCACCGCGACGGGTCCAGCGATTCGCTGCTTTCGGCGGCAGACCAGGCGCTCTACCGGGCTAAACAGAACTGCAAGAACTGCGTCATGTAAACGCCGGCACTGCTCAGCGGTTATTGCTGCGCTGCGCCTCTTGCAGCGTCGCCGCGGGATCAACGTCGGTTTCGACCCGACACGGTTGCACGTGCCAGATCTCCTCGGCGTACTGCCGGATCGTGCGATCTGAGGAGAATTTCCCGGAGGCTGCAATGTTGAGAACGGCCTTGCGGTTCCAGGCGTCCTGATCTGCGAAGAGACGCGACACCGCCTCCTGAGCCTCGACCCAGGGACCCAGGTCGGCAAGGTTCATGTAGAAGTCACCGTTCTGGAATAGCGACTGCAGCAGCGGATCGAATACCCCGGGTTCGTTGACGTTGAAGAAACCGCTGCAGATCAGATCGATTGCCTGCCGGATTTCCGGATTGCGCTGGTAACACTCCCACGGATTGTACGACTGGCGTTGTGCAGAAACCTCGTCGGCGGTCAATCCGAAGATGAAGACGTTCTCTCGGCCGGCCTGTTCGGCAATCTCGATATTGGCGCCGTCGAGCGTTCCGAGCGTCAGCGCTCCGTTGCACATGAACTTCATGTTACCGGTACCCGAGGCCTCGGTCCCGGCGGTGGATATCTGCTCGGATATGTCGGCAGCCGGGAAAATCCGTTCGGCCAACGAGACCCGGTAGTTCGGCAGGAAGAAGACCTTGAGTCTGCCGCGCGTGACCGGATCGTTGTTGATGACCGCTCCCAGATTATTGACAAACTTTATCATCAGCTTTGCCAGTTCGTACCCGGGCGCGGCTTTGCCGCCAAAGAGAAACGTGCGCGGGACCGCCGCATCGTCACCGTTGCGCAATCGGTTGTAAAGCACAACGATACCGAGCGCGTTGAGCAGTTGGCGCTTGTACTGATGGATGCGTTTGATCTGTACGTCAAAAAGCGATGCGCTGGAGAGCTTCCAGCCGTGTAGACTCTCGAGATACCCCGCAAGGTCCAGCTTGGCCTGCTGCTTGACCCTCCCAAAAGACGCAAGGAACACCGGATCCCCGGCGTACGGTTTCAGCTTCTCGATCTGGGCAAAATCGGTGATCCACCCGTCGCCGATTGCCTCGCTGATCAGCGCCGCCAGCCGCGGGTTGGCCTTAAGCAGCCAG
>SKLB01000326.1 GCA_007123465.1 Spirochaetales bacterium | reverse complement strand
CGTTGGTCGCAGGCGCGCAGACAGCGATACAGTTCGCGCGCGTAGTGCTCGACAGAGTCAAAGGTAAAGAGTGCGGTGTCGTTCAGCGGCAACCCGCAAGACTCCCCACGGCGCAACACGAGAAATGCCGTTCCGGCATCCCGGTGCTGTTGCAACGCGGCACCCACCCCGGCCGCTTCAACGGCGAGCAGCCGGGCTCGCGGCTGATAGTGGCGGTAGCGGGTTCCAGGAGCCGGCGGCGGTTGACCGGGTTCAACCGCCGTGCCCTGGTGCGGCTCCAGCAGTGTAGCACGGCCCTGCAGTGCTTCGCTCAGCATCTCGCGCGTCACCGCTCCTTCCCGAAGTACTTCCACGTCAGAACCGTTCAGCCGCACAATGGTGGACTCGAGGCCTATTTCGCAATCAGGGCCGCGCACAATTGCGTCGACACGGCCGTTCATGTGCGCAAAGGCCGCATCGAAATCAGTCGGGCTCGGCCGACCCGAACGGTTGGCGCTTGGCGCGGCAACCGGAAACTCACAGTGTGCCAATAGTGCGCGCGCCACCTGATTGGACGGTATGCGCAGCGCAACACCATCAAGACCGGCAGTGACAATATCGGGGATCGCTTGCGAACGCGGCAGAATGATGGTGAACGGTCCGGGAGCAAAACGCTGCAGCAGCAGGCGCGCCAGCGGAACCGCCTGTCGCGCCACCAGCGGCAGCTGCGAGACGCCCGCCAGATGCACGATCAACGGATTGTCGGCGGGCCGATCCTTGGCGGCAAAGATCCTGCCACACGCCGCCGCATCAAACGCGTTGGCGCCCAGCCCGTAGACGGTCTCAGTGGGAAACACAACAAGGCCGCCGGCACGCAGGATCTCTGCCGCGCGGCCGACTTCGGATTGACTGAGAATAACGGTGGTCCCGGAGCGTGTCACAATGGCGCTATTATAGCTTAACCCAGACGTAGCCGTCTTCTATCTTGACGGGAAACGTCTTGACCCCGCGCGTGGCGGGGAAATCTTTGACCGCGCCGCTGCGGATGTCAAAGCGAGAACCGTGTTTGGGGCAGTAGACATCACCCTTGACCACCATTCCTTCCGACAGCTGTGAAAATTCGTGCGAACAGATGTTGTCGATCGCGTAGACGCCGTCGTCGAGCTTGAATATCGCAACCTCTTTGCGCCGGGACGCAAACTTATACGAACGCTCAAAACCGTCTACCGCCACTACCTTGTGCCACTTTGCCACGCTGCTGTCTCCGCTACTCTTCGTCGCTGTCGTACTGGGCCAGTATGCGTTGCTCAACCAGCTCGCGCAGCCAATCCTGTACCGGCTCCGGCGCCCGAACCAGAACCTGCTCGAGGAAGCCCTGTACCAGCATGATCCTGGCCGCGTCGTAGGCAAACCCGCGCGACTGAAGGTAGAACAGCTGCAGCGGGTTTATCTTGCCGGTAGTTGAACCGTGGCTGCACTTGACGTCATCGGTATTGATGTTCAGCCCTGGAATAGAGTCTGCACGCGCGCCGTTGTTGAGAAGCAATGTGTTGTTGGTGAGGTAGGCATCGGTCTGCGACGCGTTGCGAGCTACCCGGATCAGCCCCTGATAGATAACGTGCGCCTCATCCTTGACAGCACCCTTATAGAAGGTACGGCTGTTGGCGTTGTAGGCGTTGTGACTCTGGACCGTGCGCAGGTCCATGTGTTGATCCTGGTTACCGAAGTAGAGTCCGTCGAGGTCAATGTCGCCACCGGTACCGTTGAGCTCGGCATCAAAGCGCAGCTTGGTAAACATACTGCCGAAACTCGATACAAAGCTGTGGAAGGCCGCGTCTTTTGCGACATCCGCGCGACCGTTGCTGAACGTTGTGCAGTCGATATTCAGATCGTAGTGCGTGAAAAGATCGAAGTAGGCAGCATCGGCAACATCGATGTCGATCGCTTCGTTGAGCACCACCTCGCCCTCATCGGCACCGTGCGCCGAGTGCAGCAGCGTAGCCCTGGCCCCCTGCTCCATAACCACAACGATCTGCGGCGCAGACAGCGCTTCATCGGCGCTGGTTGCAAACTGGATCTCGAAGGGAGCCTTGATCTCCACCCAGCGCGGCACGTAGAGTACTACGCCGTGGTTCCAGGTTGCGTAGTGCCAGGCAAACAATCGGTTCTCGAAGTCCGCGGTACGCTTCTCCAGCAGCCGGCGAACTGCGGTTAACGCTGCGGCGTGCTCGTGTGAGCTGTTGCCGCTGCGGCCGTCCAGCAGCGCAGACAGCGAACCGAACACAACCCCCTGCCGCGCCAGATTCTCATCCAGCGATATCTCGCTGCAGCTTCCATCGCTGAAGCGCGCAACGCCCGCGCGTTGCTCGCCGTCAGCGCTGAGCACCTCTGCAGCGGAATCTCCGGGTTTGTCGAACGAATAGGAATCGAAGTCGTACGACGAGATGTCCGAACGGCGCCACTCTTCGTCTTCGGTTGTTGGCCATTCCATCTTGTTGAACGCCGCCAGCGCGCGCCGGCGGATCGCCAGCATCCAGTCCGGTTCTCGCAGCGATTCTATATATCGCTCTATCTGTTGCGTGCCGCTGAATACCGCGGTTTCTGTGCTACTCATATGGTGTTGTCTCTCCCTGCCGCAGCGGTGTTAACCGACCGAACCTTCCATCTCGAGCTCGATCAGGCGGTTGAGCTCAACCGCGTACTCCATCGGCAACTGCTTCACCAACGGTTCAAGGAACCCGTTGACAATCATCATTGCCGCTTCAGCTTCATCCATGCCGCGGCTCATGAGGTAGAACAGCTGCTCCTCGGATATGCGGCTGACCTTTGCCTCGTGCTCAATGGTGACGTCGTCTGAAAGGATGTCCATGTAGGGATAGGTATTGGTTCCAGACTCGGGATCCAGAATCAGGGCATCGCACACGACGTGCGAACGCGCGTTGCGCACGCCTTCTTCCACCTTGATGTGTCCACGGTAGGTGGCAATACCGCCATCCTTACTGATTGACTTGGAAGTAATGACGCTGCTGGTGTTATCCGCAGCGTGAACCGCCTTGCCGCCGGTATCCTGCTCCTGGTTCTTACCGGCAAACGCAATCGAAAGCACCTCGCCATGAGCACCCTCGCCCATCAGCCAGATTGACGGATACTTCATGGTTCGCTTGCTGCCGATATTGCCGTCAACCCATTCTACCGTGGCGTTTTCATACGCAACCGCGCGCTTGGTCACCAGGTTGTACACGTCACCGGACCAGTTCTGCACGGTACTGTAGCGCACCCGTGAACCCGGCAGTGCAATTATTTCAACCACCGCCGAGTGCAGCGAATCGGTGGTGTAGATCGGCGCGGTGCAGCCTTCGACGTAGTGCACAAAGCTGCCCTCGTCGGCGATTATCAGCGTGCGCTCAAACTGGCCGAAGTTCTCTGAGTTGATGCGAAAGTAGGCCTGCAATGGAATATCGACTTTTACTCCCGGTGGAACGTAGACAAAACTGCCGCCGGACCAGACAGCGCTGTTCAGCGCCGCAAACTTGTTGTCGGTATACGGGATAACCGTTCCGAAGTACTTCTTGAAGATATCGGGATAATCGCGCAGCCCGGTCTCGGGATCGCTGAAAATCACTCCCTGATCACTGAGGCTTTCCTGCAGATTGTGATACACCATCTCGGAGTCGTACTGTGCGCCGACGCCGGCCAGAAACTTGCGCTCGGCCTCAGGGATACCGATGCGGTCAAAGGTCTCTTTGATGCTCTCAGGAACCTCTTCCCAGCTCTTCCACTGTTTCTCCGAGGGCTTGGCGTAGTAGTAGATCTCATCAAAGTTTATGTCCGAGAGATCGCCGCCCCAGTTGGGCATCGGTTTTTTCAAGAACGTCTCGTGCGAACGCAGGCGGAAATCAAGCATCCATTCGGGTTCGCTCTTGTGGTGAGATATTGCACGCACGACTTCGGAATCGAGTCCCTTGCGCGTCTTGAAAACCGATGAGTCGGGGTAGTGAAAGCCGAACTTATAGTCCTCTATTTCAACAGTCTGCGGATCAACCGCTTGTGACTGGTTTGACATCGCTGTCCTCCTCTATGCCGTACTGCTTGCGAATCCAATCGTACCCATTGGCCTCGAGCGCATCTACCAACTCGTTGCCGCCGGAGGTAACGATTCGACCTTGATACATAATGTGGACGTAGTCCGGGCGGATATGATTGAGAATGCGCTGATAGTGCGTAATTACCAGTGCACCGAAGTCTCCTTCGCGCAGCCGGTTCACACCCTTGGCAACAACCTGCAGAGCATCAATGTCGAGCCCCGAATCGGTCTCGTCAAGAATAGCAAAGTCCGGCTTCAGCATCAGCATCTGCAGGATTTCCATGCGCTTCTTTTCACCGCCGGAGAAGCCTTCGTTCAGATAGCGGTTGATGAACTGCTGATCGATCTCCATGTAGTCCATCATCTCGCGCAGTTTCTTGACGAAACCCTTGGTATTGCCCTCGCCGGCACGGATATCAACCGCACGCTTGAGAAAGCGTCCAACGGTCACCCCCGGAACCTCCACGGGATACTGAAACGCCAGAAAGAGGCCCAGACGCGCGCGCTCATGCGGCTCCATCTCGAGGATGTTCTCTCCGTCCACCAGCACCTCACCGCCGGTCACCTGAAAAGACGGGTGTCCGATAATGACGTTACTCAACGTGCTCTTGCCCGAGCCATTCGGCCCCATCAGGGCGTGCACTTTGCCGCTGTTCAGCTCCAGGTCTACACCCTTGAGAATCGGTTGTCCGTTGATCGAGGCGTACAGGTCCTTAATCTTGATGTTCATTGTGTCTCTCCTCCCTCGTAGCTCTACTCGTAGGTCTAGATCGGGTACCCCAGCTCTAGTCGCGCCTCTTCACTCATGAAGTCGATGCTCCACGGTGGATTCCAGACCAGCTGCGGGATGATATTCTCAATACCGGTTGCCTGTTGCAGCTCGCGCACGATATCCGCCATGATAGTATCGGCCAGCGGACAACCAGGCGAGGTGAGCGTGAAGTCAACCTCTATGCTGTCTTGCTTCGGTTCGACGCGGTAAATGAGTCCGACATCGACGATGTTCAACCCGATTTCCGGGTCGATCACATTCTTCAGCGCATCGAGGCACTCACCTTTCGACAACATTGCAACCCCCAAATACCTTATTAGGATAATAAACTATAGCGTGTTTGACAAGCCCGCTCAGTATGTTGCGTACGCAACTCGAAACAGACGCAGTGTGCATGTATAATGTACCAAAAAGCGCGCCAAAGAGGAATCCAAGTTTGCGTATTTTGCTGTTATTCGCGCATCCCGGCCGCAAAAGCTTCAACCACGCTATTGTGGATCGACTGCGGTCCTCGTTGCAGGGCCACGAACTGATCGAACACGATCTGTACCGCGATCAGTTTGACCCCGTGCTTCCCGCTACCGAAATCCTTCGTCGCTACAGCCTCGAGCCGCAGATCCAGACGCACTACCACGACGTGCAGCGCTCCCAGGCGCTGATCGTTGTGCACCCGGACTGGTGGGGCCAACCTCCGGCAATCCTCAAGGGCTGGCTCGATCGCGTACTGCGCCCCGGGGTAGCCTACGAGCTGGAGGGACCGGAATTCGGCCGCAAGCACACGGTTCCGCTGTTGACCGGCCGCCGTGCGCTGGTTTTGGTAACATCTGACTCCGAGGCCTCGCATGTGCAGCCACTTTTTGATATGATTTGGCGCGATCGAGTATTCGCGTTTTGCGGTATGGAAACAGTGGCCGTCGAGGTGTTCTCGGACATTCGCTACGCATCGCGACGCGTTCGGAACGGCTATCTGGAGCGCGCTGAGCGTCTGTCACGGCAGCTGGTTGAATCATGTAGCAGCGACGGAGGACAAGCCGAATGAAACAGATAGTGGTGGTCCGACACGTCAGTGCGGCGCCCGCTGAAGATAACATGGGAGATTTTGTACGCGAGATCACTCCGGTGGGAGAGCGCCACGCGCGCAATTTTGCGCGCCGGCTAGCCGAGCGCAACCTCGTACCGCAGCACATCATATGCTCGGACGCGGTTCGCGCGGTTCAGACCTCCGAGGTGTTCAGCGCCGAAAGCGGCTACGGTGGAGAGATCGACGCCAACCCCGACCTCTATGATGCCACCGAGGAGACGTGGCTTGATAACCTGCGAGTCCTGGACGACGCACTGGATCAGGTTATGATCGTAGGACACAATCCGGCGCTTGAAGCGCTGGTACATCTACTCACCGGTAACCATCACAAGCTGAGAGCCGGAGCGGTTGCGGTTATTGAGATCGATAGCGAGAGCTGGCGTGCAGTTGCCGACAGTGACGCAGTCCAGCTGCTGACTCTGATAGAGCCAACCGAGACCTGAACGCGGCGGCGGCCACGCAAACCCGGAGCCCGTTGTGACAATCATACGCCAAAGATCATTCCTGCAACGAACCCTGCGCCACCCTCTGCGGTTGCAGGAGATTGCCCGCACGCTGGTGGCCTACGGTCTCGCGGACTGGGTACGCAAGCTGAAACTGGACAAGGTGTTCCCGGTCCTACGCCAGATGACCGGCTGGAGCGAAGAAGCCCCCGCGGCGTCGCGCCGTTGGGTGCTGCTGCGCCAGTCACTCGAGGAACTGGGCCCCACCTTTATCAAGCTGGGGCAGCTCCTGAGTAACCGCAGCGATCTGCTGCCCGCCGAATTGCTGCTCGAACTGGCCAAGCTGCAGGACAGCGTGCAACCATTTCCCTTCGACGAAGTGCGGCAAACCGTAGAGGCCGAGCTCGGGCGCCCGCTGCAACAGACGTTCGGCCGGTTTAACCCTCAGCCGCAGGCTTCAGCCTCCATCGCTCAGGTGCACCGCGCGCAGCTGGCCAACGGTCAACCGGTTGCGGTCAAGGTGCAGCGGCCCGGCATTCGCTACACTATCGAGACCGACCTTGATATTCTGCGCTATCTTGCGCGGGTTGCCGAGCGCTACATCCCGGCCAGCCGCCATTTTAACCCAAAGGGCCTGGTGGAAGAGTTCAAGCGTTCGATCACCAACGAGCTCGACTTCAGCGTTGAACGCAGTAACATGAATCGGTTTCGCACCCTGTTCCACAACAATGCGGGAATCCGCGTACCGCGCTCGTTCAGCGAATGGTCGAGCGAGCGGATTCTGACCATGGAGTACATCGAAGGAACCAAGCTTGCCACCATCGAGGCCGGCAACGATCCGCGCTTTGACAAGAAGCGCATCGCCCAGGCCGGTGCCGACCTTGTGCTCGAGCAGATCTTTCTGCACGGCTTCTTTCACGCCGATCCGCATCCGGGAAACATCCTGGTTCTCGACGGCGGGGTAATCTGCTTCCTGGACTTTGGGATCATGGGCAGAGTCCGGCCGGCACAGCGCCAGTTCCTCACCGACGCCATCGTGGGAGCGTTCCGCCGCGATGCCAATCGCGTCACCGAGGCGGTAATCGGCTTGACGCGCCAGAACGGTGCACGGCTTGACCACCAGCGGCTGGAGGACGACATCGCCGACCTCATCGACGAGTACGTTGACACCGCACTCGGGGACGTCGACATCAACCGCTTCTTCCTGTCGCTTACGCAAACCATAGTCAGGCACAACCTCGAGATACCATCCAGCCTGATGCTGATGACCAAAGCGATGCTCTCGATCGAAGCCATCGGTATGAATCTCGATCCAGAGTTCAATTTCATGGATGCCATCGGACCGTTTACACGCAAGCTGTTCCTGAACCGCTTCAAACCCGGAAACCTGCTGGAGGAGGGATCCGAGCTGTTGCACGATTACGGCCGTTTCCTGCGCGACGCGCCGCTGGATGTACGCGAAGTACTGCGGCTGGCGCGCAGCGGCAAACTGCGTATGGGGTTTCAGGTCTCGGGCCTGGAACCGCTACGCCAGACGCTCGATGCCGTCAGTTATCGTCTGGTACTGGGATTTGTGCTTGCAGCGCTGCTGGTGAGTTCGTCGCTGATCATCCAGGCAAACGTTCCGCCGCTTTTCAGGACAGTATCGGTAATCGGGTTGACCGGCTACGCGCTGGCCGGCCTGATATCGATGGGGTTTCTGGTTGCCCTGCTGGTGCGAACACTGCGCCGATAGCGATACCCGGACCCGGACCCGCAGGCAGCGCCTACGCCGGATGGCTGCGCACCAGGCGCTGCGCAACCAGGCGTGCCAGAAAGACGCCGTAGTACGGCTTGTGCTTGATTGTGTTGATGAACTGCTGCTTGGAAACCCGTAGCAGCCTGCCGGGCCCCACCGCGCGTACGGTGGCCGAACGGCGATTATTGAGCAGGAACGACATCTCCCCCACAAATATGTCTGCCGCTGTCAGTGTGGATATGCGCTGTCCTCGAACGCTGACCTCGTACTGTCCCGCGACGATGTAGTATAGGTGGCTCGATTTCTCACCCTCGGTAAAGACAACGTCGCCGTCAGCCACGATCTGCTCTTCCTGATCAGCGAACATCTCGGGTACCATCGCGCGCTCCGCGCTGCGGTGCTCGATGCGAAACCTCACCTCGTTGCCCTGGTCGTTATAGCCCAGCGAACCGAGATAATGGATCGCCATAAAGATACCGCGTCCATGAGCCTCTTTCAGGCCGTCTTCTCCCACCGGCAGGTGGTACGAACGCCAATCGAAGCCGTCGCCCTCGTCGCGAATGATAAACTCCGATTCATACGGGCGGATACGGTAGCTCAGGTGAACCTTGCGCCGGTTGATGCCCGGGTCCTCGTTCTTACGGCGGATCAATTCCATCGGATCACCTCCGCCCGCCAGATGCGCCGATTTCTCTTCGTAGCTGATGCGGCAGTTGCCGTGCTCGATAGCGTTGATCAGCAGCTCCATCAGCGCCAGATGGAACTCATCACGGCGCTCAGCGTCGAGCAGGTTGGCATTGAACAGAAAATTGGTGATCAGGTTGGCGTAGGTGGTGAGGTCAAACGGATCGTTATCGAGGGCAAACGCGCCCGAAAGGTTCAAGCCGAGCATCAGATGCAGATCTCTCTGATAGAGGATAGCGTCGTTGGTACTCAGGATGCGCAACAGCCGCGGCACGTAGAAGTCGAGCCGACCGTACTCGATTGTAGCGATAATATTGAGATTGCGCAGCGCTGCGGGCAGCAGGCACGAAGACTGCTGGTCATAGACCAGGATCAAACCGCCCGAGTGCAGCCACGGATCCTCGCGAATTGCACCGACAACCTCGGCCGCAGAAAGAGTCGGATCGGAGCAGTTGACAAGCGTCAGCTGCGGCAACTCGTAGTTCAGATGTTCAATAGTTTGATCGGCCCGCTGCAGAAAGGTGGCCTCGAATTCTCCATTGAACTCGACGCACGCCCGCTCGATAATCTCGTTCAGCGCGGCGTGCGTACTGACAACCGCAATGCTCTTCATAGCCGCCTGGCCCTACGCTGCATAGCGCCTGATGATCGAACGGACCGAGCCGGCGTATCCGCCGCCGAACAGGTTCAGATGGTTCAGCAGGTGATACAGATTATACAGTTCAACGCGGTCACGGTAGCCGGGCTGCAGCGGCCACGTCTGCTCGTACGAACGGTAGAACTGCGCCGAAAACCCGCCGAACAGCTCGGTCATGGCGAGATCCGCTTCACGATGACCAAAATAGACCGCCGGATCGATCAAGACCGCGTAGCCGTCCGGACCAACCATGTAGTTTCCGCCCCACAGATCACCGTGCAGCAGCGAAGGGTGCTCGGGTTCTATCAGATAGCGATCAAGCCGTTGGATGATCTGCTGTAGCCCCGCAACCGATGCCGAGTCCAGGAGTCGCTTACTGCGGGCCAGTTGCAGCTGGTAACCCAGGCGGTGCTCACCGAAAAACTGCAGCCAGTCATCGCACCAGGTGTTGATCTGCGGCGTACTGCCTATATGGTTGTCGCTATCAAAACCGCAGCGCGACTGACTGCGGTGGCGGTGCAGCTGGGCGGTGGCGCTTCCGAACTGCTGCCAGAAGTCGTGCGCCCTGGAGCCGCCTGGAATATACTCCAGTGCCAGGTACTGCATAGAAGGAGAATGATAGAGCGCCAGCGGCCGCGCCACGCGGGGGCCCCCAGCGGCACTGAGCGCTTCGAGGCCTGCGGCTTCGGCCTCGAACAGCCGCTCGTGTGATCCGCTGTTTTCCTTGACAAAAACGCGCGTCTGGTCATCGAGCGTCAGAATCGAAGTGCGGTTGATTGATCCGCCGCCAACCGACTGACGCGAAACCACCCGCAGCGGCCGCTGAAAACAGTCCGACAGCGCTTTTTCTATGTCAGGCTGATTTCTGATCACGAGATGGAATCACCTTCGAGTTGATCGAGCAACGCCTCGCAGGTACGCTCTACAATCTCGTAGACGTTCTGGAAGCCGTCCATACCTCCGTACCACGGATCGGGAACGTCGATTGCACCGTTGGCATCCGGATCAAAATCACGAAACATGCGAATCCGGGAACGCTGCTGCTGGCTGTGCGCTTTACGCTGCAGAATTGCGTAGTTGTCTCGATCCATTGTCAGAATCAGATCATGCTGCGCGAGGTCACGCTGCGTGACTGCTCGCGCTCGATGGTTCACCGTAATTCCGTGACGTGCCGCGGTCTCGCGCATACGGCGATCGGCATTCTCTCCTGCGTGATATGAACTGACTCCGGTTGAGTCGACTTTGTAACGCGCCGCTACACCGCGTCGCTGCAGCAGGTGCTCGAACAGCGCCTGTGCAAGTGGACTGCGACAGATATTTCCCTGACATACGAACATGATACTTCTTGGCTGCATGATCCATTCCCGGAAGCTACCGCGCCCACGGCTCCGGCGGCGGCTCACTGATCCAGCGGTACGGCGGTGCCGCAGAATGGATAACCAGAGCCGTTGCGATATCCGGCATCTCCAGGTAGAGCACGTCCCTGCCGCGGCGCAGGCGCCATTCTAGCACATCGATGCGATCACGTGCAACGGGAAGCTCTACCAGTTCAGCGAAGGCTTCGCTGAGATCCACCAGCTGCGGCTCGGGGTTTTCGGCATCGAAGACCAGAAAGAACTGTCCGTTCAGCCGTGAGCGCTCGGTTTGGAAGAGCAACTGATCGGTCTCACTGCTGTAGTAGCGATAGATCCCGCTGCGCCGCTGCACCTCAACGATGTCAATCATCGCACCGGCCTCGAGCACCTCTACGCTGAAATCGGCGGTGGTTGGAGTGACCAGGTGAACGGCGAGAATCAGAGCGTAGATAAGCTGTGTCGACATAACGCGCTACCCTGATATGAATATCGGCAGCGGTAAGGTAAAACCAAAACTCTTCGACTGAGTATCACAGCTTCAGCCGATGAGCTTCTTGACCACCGCCAGCAGCTTGTCGGCATCGAACGGCTTCACAATCCAGCCGGTCGCACCGGCCGCCTTGCCTTCGTCCATTTTGGACGTCTGGGACTCGGTAGTGAGAACAACAATCGGCACAAACTTGTAATCAGGGTTCTCGCGGATCCTGGCGGTCAACCCGATTCCGTCGAGATTGGGCATGTTTACATCGGTGATCACCAGCT
>SKLB01000359.1 GCA_007123465.1 Spirochaetales bacterium | reverse complement strand
ACGTTCATTGCCCTACAATATAGATATAACGCCGTTTGAAGCCAACCGCTTTGATGGCAGCTGCTGCGCAATCCGAGGTCATAAGCGGTTGCCTTTCCGGTCTGAGGTCATTAGCTTTGTTGGCATCGCTGATGGTACAAGGAGTATGCTGTGTCGGCTAGATACAATCCACGGCTGTGGTCTGCCGGAGTTCTTGCTGTTCTGCTGGCAGCTGTGCTGCTGATAGCCGGTTGCGGCCGCCCGGGCGGGGGTCGTCCGGACGGTGCGCAAGAGGACGCACGCAGCGGTGCAACCGGTGAAGAGGCGATGTGGGCGCGCGAGGATCGCACCGATCGCGCAATTGAAGCGGTTGAGATCAGCCCGGGCAGATTCATTGAGTACGTCCAAAGCTCCGGCCGGATTGCCGGGACGCGCGAGGCCACCGTGGTGTCCGAGTCTCAGGGGGTTCTGCAGCGCGTAGATTTTGATCTGGGGATATCGGTAGCGCAGGGAGACCTGCTGGCGGCTCTTGACGAGCGGGTCGAGCGGCTGGCGCTCGAGCAGGCACGCGCTGCCGCGGAATCTGCACGGGTAGAGTTGGACGCGGTGCAGCGCAGCGTGGATGCCGGGGCAGCTTCGCGTAACGATCTCGCGCGGGTGGAGGCTGCAGCCGCGGGGGCCGATGCAGAATACCAACGCGCGACAAAACGCCTTGAAGACCGGCGCATCACCGCGCCGATCGGCGGCCGCGTGGCCCAGAAAGATTCGCGCGTTTCAGAGGGTAACTACCTGCCGGCCGGTGTCAACGTGGCGCGCATCGTCGACACCGCGCGGCTGCAGATTCAGCTGGCTGTTGGTGAGCGTGAGATCGGTTACGTCTCACCCGGTGCACGTGCCGAGATCACGATGGAGATCTGTGAGCCGCAGGTTGGCAGCGTGAGCTCGGTGGCCGCCGGTAGCGATCCGCAGACCGGAAGTTTTGCGGTGATCGTGACCTGGGACAACCGCTGCGGTGATCGAGTGCGTTCGGGGATGTCTGCCGAGGTTCGCATTGAGCCCAACGTCGAACACGAGGCTCTGATTGTGCCTGCCGCAGCGTTGCTGCGCCGACAGGGAGAGACTGTTGTATTTGTGGTCGAGAATAATACGGCCTCGCGGCGCCAGGTAGTGGTTGGCCGCCGCGTGGGTAACCGCGCAGAGGTTATCGACGGGCTCGTTGAGGGTGAGCTTGTCGCGGTCTCAGCGCTGAGCGCCCTGGCCCACGGCCAGCCGGTGGAGGTTACGCTGAAAGGCCGCAGCGGAGAGCTGCGATGAACCTGGGCAGGTTTTCGGTCAACAACCCGGTTCTGATCAACATCCTGATGGTCTTGCTGCTGGTGGCCGGTTACTTCAGCGTTACCCGGCTGCCGCAGGAGCAGTTCTCCGATGTTCCGTTCTATTTTGTGAACATAGCCGTGCCGTACCCCGGCGTTTCGGCCGCCGACATCGAGCGAACGGTGACCGTGCCAGTCGAGAACACCATGCAGGGGATCGATAGAGTTGATACAATCCGCTCGGTAACCACCGAAGGGCTGTCTCGCGTGACGCTGGAGTTTGACCAGGGTATCTCGCGTCAACAGTTTGATCGCCTGTTCCAGGAAGTGCGCAACCGCTTCAACAGCGTCTCACTGCCCGATGATGTCTTGCAGGAGAGCATAACCGAGTTCACCTCCAATGACTTTGTGCCGGTCATCGAGGTGGTTCTGGTGGGAGAAATCGATTACGCGGCGCTCAATCGTGCCGCGCGTGAATTGAAAACACAACTGGAGCAGGTTCGTGAGGTGTCCGGTATCACGCTGGTTGGAGCACGCGATCGGCAGATTGTGATCGACGCGGAGCCGGCGCGGTTGGAGGGGTTCGGGGTCAGCCTGGACGAGATCGCGGCAGCCGTGCGTTCGCGCAACGTGACGGTACCCGGCGGACTGCTCGAGACCCCTTCGCGCAGCTACCTGCTGCGTACTGTCGGTGAGATCGACAGCGCGCGCGATTTTGACCGTATCATCGTGCGCCACGCCGCTGACCGCGGCGGCGTGGTCACCGTCGGTGATGTTGCCGCCGTGCGGCCGGGGTTCGACCGCGAGGGCGTGAAGTCGCGCTACAACGGCCGGCAGTCCATTACGCTCAGGGTGCTGAAGATACCCGGTGGAAGCTCAGTTGATATTGCCGAAGCGGTGCGCGGTCGGGTGCAACAGTTTCAGCAGCGCTCGATTGGCGAAGGTGTAGAGGTCTTCTACTCCAACGATTCGACAATACAGATCCGCGACAGTATCGATGTCCTGGTAACCAACGCGCTGATGGGTCTGGTACTGCTGGTGGTTATCCTCCTGCTGTTTGTAGGGCTGCGCAACGCCCTGATGACCGCACTGGGTATTCCGCTGACCTTTGCGGTGACGTTTATTATCCTGGAACTCACCGGCGACACGCTTAACAGCAACACGCTGTTTGCGATGGTGCTGGTGCTCGGCCTGATAGTCGATCATGCGATTGTGATTGTCGAGAACAGCTATCGGTTACGATCGGAGGGGTTGAGCCGTCACGATGCGGCAATCAAGGGTGTCAACCAGGTGATAGTACCGGTAATTGCCGCTACCGCCACTACGGTGGCGGCGTTTCTGCCGCTGGCGTTTCTGCCGGGGGTAATCGGGCGTTTCCTGCGCGTGGTGCCGCTGACGGTAACTATCGCGCTGATTGCGTCAACCGCAGAGGCGGGGCTTTTCATCCCGTCGCACTTTGCCGAGTGGCCCGGCGGCAGGAAAACAAAGCAGCCGGGGCGCATTTTTCTGGGCTTCCAGCAATACTTTGTCCTGCTGTTGCGGCGGCTATATCGTTTCCGGCTGGTAACTCTGGCGGTGATGCTGCTGGTGATGATCGGCAGTTTTGCGCTGGCCGGACGCCTGGGGCAGAATCTTTTTGCCGCCGATGACGCCAGTCTGTTCTTCATCGACATCGACATGCCCGCTGGAACGCCGATAGACCGCACCGACGAGGTGGTGCAAAGCTTTGAACAGCGGCTGATTCCCTACGTGGGTGACGGTGAGGTGATTGCGGTGCGCTCCTCGGTCGGGTTTGCCGCTGGAACAGCAGAAAACGTCACGCAAGCCAACGTTGGCCAGGTTGTGGTGGAGCTCAAACCAACCAGCCGAGGCCGCGAACGCACCGTAGCGCAGATCATGTCCGATCTGGAGTTGGTGGTAGCAGACATTCCCGGACCCGAAGACGTAAGGGTGCGCCGACAGGCCACCGGGCCGCCTACTGATCCGCCGGTGGTGTATCGGCTGTTTGGTGACAGCTATGAAAACCTGATAGCAGTATCGGACCGTATCAAGGCCGAGATGGGGCAGTATCCCGAGTTGTTCAATATCCGCGATAACCTGGAGCAGAGCAGCCCCGAATTGCGCGTTACCGTAGACGACACCATCGCGGCGAGCTACGGACTCTCGCGGCAGGCGGTTGGCAACTTTGTGCGCGGTGCGTTTGATGGTATCGATGCCGGAACCGTTTTCACTGACAATGAAGAGACCGCCGTGCTGGTGCGTTACGCGCAGACAAGGCCGGCCGGCGTCGAACAGCTGTTTCAGCGCTCTATTGCGACTGCCGACGGGCGGATGATCCCGTTCAGCTCGGTAGCCAGGGTGGATGAGGGGGACGTGTTCGCCTCGATCCGGCGTCTGGACGGCCGTCGCGAGGTGACTATCGAGTCGGAGGCGTTTTCCACTGAGTGGCTGCGCGAGCTCGATTCTGAGGTGCGCACACTGTTCAACGAGCAGCTATCAGAACAGTATCCCGATGTCGAGCTGGTGGTTGGCGGTGAGTTTGCCCAGTTTGCGCGGGTGATTTTCGACATTCTGCGTGTCTTTCTGGTGGGGATTTTCATCATCTATACCATCCTCGGCACGCAGTTCAAGAGTTATACTCAGCCGCTGCTGATTCTGTTTTCCGTGCCGTTTGCCTTTGTCGGAGTGGTTCTGTTCCTGGTTATCGGCGGCCAGAGCATATCTACCACAATTATCTACGCCGGCGTTGCGCTGGCAGGTATAGCGGTCAACGATACCATCGTGCTGATCAGCTTCATCAATGATCTGCGCGCGCAAGGAATGATGGTGGGGCAGGCGGTGATAGAGGCTGCTCGGATCCGTCTGCGGCCGATCATTCTGACCTCCCTGACAACTATCGGCGGGCTGATTCCTACCGCAATCGGTGCCGGCGGCCGCTCGGTTATCTGGGGGCCGATGGCCAGCACGATCATCTTCGGTCTGCTGTTCTCCACCATTACCGCTTTGATTGTTATCCCGTGTATCTACGGCGTATTCTATGACCGCGGCCCGGCGCGTAGCGCAGGTGGCACCAGCGAGGCACGCGCATGAATGAGTCAACGAGGTTAGAACTGAAGCGCAAGTACGGGCTGGTGCACGTACCCAACCGTCACCGGACGCAGGCGTGGTACAGCGAAGTGAAGAAGCGCATCGCCGCCGGAGAGCCGCCTGAGGCCGCCGGCGCTGCGGTGGCTGAGCGGCTGTTCCGCTACGAGTACAAGCCGCTGGCGCGCTACGCCGATGGCCCCGGTGTTGAGGCCATTATTGCTGCGGCATCAGCGTCAGTTGAATGAAGCGGTTGCGGTCCAGATAGGTCCGCGCGGCCTGCAGCAGGCTTTCGGCTGACACCTTATCGACAAGCTGCGGGTACTCCAGAATGAAATCCGGTGACAGTTCGTGGATGTAGGCTTCACGCAGGTTGCTGACCCAGAAGCTGTTGGATCTCAGGTTGGTCTCGTAGCTGCGCTGTTGGGTGGTCCGCACGCGTTCAACGTAGCTTTCGGCAAGCGGTTCGGCCTTGAGCTCCTCAATCACCTCAAAGCTGCGCTCGGTCAGCTCGTTCACGCGTTCGGGATCGGTGGCAAAGCTGATCTGCAGCAGGTATTCGTTCCGCGGCAGACGGATCGGCGAAGCTGCAGCACCAACGCCGTAGGTGCCGCCCTCTTCTTCACGCAGAACTTCGCGCAGGCGCAGCCGCAGCACTTCCCCGAGTGAGCGCAGCAGATGGTTGTTGCGTCGATTCCAGTCGTGATCGCCGTGGAACACCAGCGCAACGCGGCTCTGGGGCTCGATTCCCATCTCGAGCGTCTCGCGTACCACGCCATCGGGGCGCTCAGCACCAACATCGATGAACCCGGCTGTCTCGCGCGTTGCGGGCAGCGGCGCCAGGTACTGCTTTGTCAGCGGCAGCAGCTCTTCGGGGGAAACGTTACCCACAAAAACAAACGTCGATTCGCTGAAGTCGCCAAAGATGCGCTTATAGAACCGCATTGCGCGGTCGAGCTCTACGCGCTCGAGCATCTGCGGGTCAATCGGTTGAAAACGTGGATGATCGCTGTAATAGATAGACCGCAGGCGATCGGAGAACACCGCCTCAGGCTGCCGCAAACGATTGGCAGCTTCGGTCTGGCGCCGGCGCATGAAACTGCGAAACGAGGCCTCGTCACGCCGCGGTTCGGTAGCATAGAGGTAGATCAGCTGCATCAGGGTTTCCAGGTCGCGTGGTGACGCGCTGCCACTGAAGCCGTGCGTGAGCTCGTTGACGTAGGGGCTGACCGAGACGCGCCGGCCGGCCAGCAGTGTGGACAGTTGTGTCGGCGAAAACTGAGCTACACCGGAGTCTTCCACAATTGAGGCGGCGAGCAGCGCCGACGGGTGATCTTCATCCGCGGCCAGCGAATGACCGCCCATCGAGACGCTGGAAAGCTGCACCTCGTCGCTGCGGAAATCGGTCTGTTTGAGTACAATGCGCGCCCCGTTGGAAAGACGCCACTCGTGGGTGTCGATCTGCTGGTGGTAGATTTCCTCGGTCACCTCACCAGGCGCGGGTAACTCAGCGATCAGCGGTAGATCATCGGCCTGCGGATCCCACGGTTCCAGGTCGGCCGCGATTGCACGGTTGACCCGCCGGCGCAGGCGATCTTCGGTTGGCAGAGAGAAGTCGCCGCGCTCTACGGCGCTGACCGTGATCACGCGATTGGTATCCGCCAGGTAGCCGTCGGATAGTGCGTTAATCTCATCCAGCCCGATATCGGCGGCCAGGTTCTGCGCCAGGCGGTACTCGGATTCGATGCCGGGAAACGCCTCGCCGCGCAGGAAGTGGCGCGTGTACTCGCCGACAAAGCTGTTAGAGTTGGTGCTATCGCGTTCCTGGTAGGCGTTTTCGTAGGAGCGCAGCAGGCGCAACCGGGCTCGCTCGAGTTCCGGCTCGGTAAAGCCAAACCGCCGCACGCGTTCGACTTCGCGCGTCACCGCCTCCAGGCCATCGCCGATCTGATCATCTTCAACGGTTGCGCTGAGGAAGTTGGCGTGGGCCGCCCGCACCAGCATTCCGTGCCCGGCGCCCGCGGAAATGAACGGCGCATCGGGGTCTTCGGCAATCTCGCGCAGGCGCGTGTTCAGCATCGACGCAAACAGGCTGTGGCGCAGGCTTTCGCGGTAGTCGGCGATGGTGTTGAGGCTGCGCGGCGCGACTCTGTTGTAGACAATAACCGAACTGCGCGAGGCTTCGGGGTCGGCGGCAATTGAGTAGCGTGTCTGATCGTGGTCGGGGATACTGAAGAGTTCGCGCCGGAGCGCGGCGCTGTGTGCCCCGATAGGGTCAAAGTAGCGGCGGATGTGATCTTCGATCACGCTGGCGTCAAAATCCCCGACGGCTACCACGGCCATCAGCTCGGGGCGGTACCAGTCGTGGTAGAAGCGGCGCAGCGTGTCGTATTCAGCGTTCATGACGATGTCCATGTCGCCGATCGGCAGCCGTTCGGCGTACCTCGACCCCTCAAAGAGCACTGGAAAGTGCTGGTCGCGCAGGCGCGCCTGCGCTCCGCGGCCCACGCGCCACTCTTCGTAGATCACACCGCGTTCGCGGTCGATAGCATCTTCTTCAAAACTGACCTGGTGTGCCCACTGTTCGAGCACGTGAAAGCCCTGCTCGACCAACTCGGGCCGGTCGGTTGGCACCTGCAGCATGTAGACGGTCTCTTCGAAGCTGGTGTAGGCGTTGACGTCGGGCCCAAAGCGCATACCGAGCGACTCGAGGTACTCCACTATCTCGCTGCCCTCAAACTCTGCTGTGCCGCGGAACGCCATGTGCTCAACAAAGTGGGCCAGCCCCAGCTGGTCTTCATCTTCCTGCATCGAGCCGGCGTTGACCACCAGGCGCAAAAACGCGCGATTCTCCGGCTCGGCGTTTTCCCGGATGTAGTAGGTCAGTCCGTTAGCCAGACGCCCGATGCGAACCGCCGGGTCCTGCGGCAGCAGTGTTTGCGTTGCCGCGGGGTCAAGCGCACGGGTCGGCTCCCCAAGACCGGCTGCAGGCAGCCGAAGCGCGACCAGTGCCAGTGCCAGCAGCGACAGCAGTAACTTGTGTCTGAATGCTCTCATGGTCTCAAAGATATGCCGCCCCACGGCTGCGGGCAAGCGCTGCACCGATATGTGGCAGTGAAAAAAAACAATTTTGGCACCACTGTTTACAAAACGCCCCGAATGCGCTATTCTCAAACTCAACTAATTCAGTTGTGTTAGTTATCAAACGGAGCACTGATGAGGATTGGCTATGAATGCTGGAATTGCCGGGCTTGTTGGCAACACCCCGATGGTACCGCTGGCGCGGCTTGACAGCGGGCTTGGGGCCGAAGTGTGGGCCAAGATCGAGTCGCACAATCCACTGTCGAGCGTCAAAGACCGCATCGGGCTGGCGATGATCGAAGCTGCCGAGCGCGACGGGCTGCTTACGCCGGGTGCCACTATCGTTGAAGCTACCAGCGGCAACACCGGTATCGCGCTGGCGTACCTGGGCGCCGCCAAGGGCTACCGAGTAGCGCTGACGATGCCCGACACCATGAGCACGGAACGCCGTCGCCTGCTCGCCGCCTTTGGGGCGGAGCTGGTGCTGACGCCGGGGCACGAGGGCATGAACGGGGCAATTGCGGCCGCTGAAGCAATTGTGCAGCGGACACCGGGTGCGTTCCTGGCGCGTCAGTTTGATAATCCGGCCAATCCGGAGGTGCATTACCGCACCACCGCCGAGGAGATCTGGCGCGACAGCGCCGGTGCGGTTGATATCTTTGTGGCCGGTGTGGGCACCGGCGGCACGATAACCGGTGTCTCGCGGCGGTTGAAGGAGCTCAAACCGTCCTACCGCGCGGTGGCCGTTGAACCGCAGGAATCGGCGGTGCTGTCGGGAGGGCAGCCCGGGCCGCACAAGATACAGGGGATCGGCGCCGGGTTTGTTCCGCGGGTGTTAGATCGCAACCTGCTTGACGAGATTGTCACCGTTACTGTAGAGGACGCCACACGCGCGGCGCGTGCGCTCGCGCGCAGCGAGGGCATCCTCGGAGGCGTCTCGGCAGGTGCCAACGTGCACGCCGCGCTGCAGCTGGCCGCGCGCCCGCAGAATCAGGGCAAAGTTATAGTAACGGTAATCTGTGATTCCGGGGAACGATATCTGAGTACATGGCTCTGGGAGCAATAGGAGGAGAAGAATGCAAAGCAGTCATCTGGAGACACTGGCGCTGCACGCCGGCCATCAGCGGTCCAGCGACAACCCGAGCGCCGCGATACCGATCAATCGCACCACCGCTTACAACTTTCAGAATACCGAGCACGCGGCAAATCTGTTTGCGCTGAAGGAGCTCGGCTACATCTACACGCGAATCATGAATCCGACCCAGGATGTCCTCGAGCAGCGCATAGCCGCCATGGAGGGCGGTGCCGCCGCTCTGGCGCTGGCATCCGGTACCTCGGCGGTGTTCTATTCCATAATCAATATCTGCACCGCCGGCGATGAGGTGGTCTCCAGCAGCCATCTCTACGGCGGCACGTTTACAATGTTCAACAACATTCTACCGGACTACGGTATCACGGTCAGGTTTGTCGATCCGCTGGATCTCGATGCTATCAAGGGCGCCATCAACGACAAGACGCGCGCGGTCTTTCTCGAGACCATCGGCAACCCTGCGTTGAGTGTACCCGACCTGGAAGCGGTGGCAGCTGTGGCTCACGACCATCGGTTGCCGTTGATTGTCGACGCTACCTTTACCACCCCGGCGCTGCTGAAGACGATAGACCACGGCGCAGACATCGTGGTGAATTCGCTGACCAAATGGATTGGCGGTCACGGGACCGGTATCGGCGGCGTAGTCATTGATGCCGGACGTTTTGACTGGAGTGACCCCAAGTTCAGAACCATGAACGAGCCTGACAGCAGCTATAACGGCCTGCGCTTTGCCCACGATCTGGGACCGTTGAATCCTATCGGCTACATTCTGCGTATGCGCGTGATACCGCTGCGCAACCTGGGAGCCGCTATCTCGCCGGACAACGCCTGGATCTTTCTGCAGGGCATGGAGACGCTGGCGTTGCGCATGGAGCGCCACAGCCAGAATGCGCTTAAGGTGGCCGAGTTTCTCCAGAAGCATCCCAAAGTCGAGTGGGTGAACTATCCGGGACTGGCCGGCCATCCGACTCACGCCAACGCAAGAAAGTACCTGCAACGCGGCTACGGTGGCATGGTGGTATTCGGCATCTCCGGTGGTCGACCGGCCGGTGAGAAGTTCATCAATTCATTGGAGATGATTCTGCACCTCGCCAACGTCGGCGATGCGAAGAGCCTTGCCATTCATCCGGCGAGTACCACCCATTCACAGATGAGCGAAGCGCAGCAGCGCGCCGCCGGTCTCCCGCCGGAGATGGTTCGGTTGTCTATCGGGATCGAGCACATCGACGACATAATCGCCGAACTCGATCGCGCGCTCCACCACTGAGTCACTCAGCGGCGCCACCTGTGCCAGTGTCCGTCGATCAGCAGGTCGTAGGGGTGATAGTTGGCCTTGTACGACATCGACGGACAGCCGGGCACAAAAAAACCCAGGTAGAGCCACTCTTTGTTCAGCTGCGCAGCCAGCTCGATTTCGCGCAGCACCGAGAATACTCCCAGGCTGCGCGCCGCGTAGTGCGGATCGAACACATAGTAGACGCTCGAGATCCCACGCGGCAGGACATCTACCCAGCCGGCTCCGATCAGTTGTGCACCGAGGCGGTAGCGCATCACCAGTGACGGCACCGGCGCGTTGCACAGGAATCGCCCGAAGGCTTGCCGCGCCTGGTCTTCGGGTTGCAGGTCGTGGTGTCGCGTGCGCTGATACTCAACGTAGAGCGCAAACAGGTCTTCGTCGGCAGCCGGATCGTGTATGCTCACGTGGAGGTCAGTGTTCTTACGTTGCACGCGGCGTTGCGAGCGGCTTGGCCGGAACCGCTGTACGTGAGTGCGGATTGGAATGCACAGCGTGCAGCCGGGGCAGCGGTTGTGATAGAATACCGGACCGCTGCGGCGCCAGCCGGCATCGATCAGAGCTTCATAGACCGCAGCCGGGAGACGCTCTGCTGCAAACGCCTGCGTCAGCCAGTGACGCTTGGGAAGGTAGGGGCAGGAGCCCTGGTCGATTGCGTGTATCAGCTCGTTCGGTTCCATTTGGCGCTGTTTTATTCTATAACAAGAGTTGAGATGAAAAAACCGCTGCAGCCTGACCGGCCCGCTTCGGGGAGGGTTGATTATCAGGCCTTCTCGCAACAATTCATGGTGCGGCTGTCGCGGGCGTTACGCAAGGAGTCCTGGGGCCGCACTGCAATACAGCTGGCATGGACGGCAGGGCCGGTGACCTACCTGGCTCTCAACGGTGGGTACTACATCGGATTCGGCAGGCTGGCGCCGCCGCAGCTATTCTTCTACTTTGGCGGTTACACCGTAATAGCGGGACTGTTTGCCGTGCTGGTGCGCGTTGGCTACAACGTGGTGCGGGGCGGTGAGCACGAGCGCATGCAGAGCGCGCTGACCGAGGTAATGGGCGATATTCCGCGCCTGATCTCGGTGGTCAGAAACCGCAATCTGGAAGCCTACGAGGCTGATGACCGGATATTCCTGGCAGCGAAATACCTGCTGGACAACACCGATGCTTCGGAACAGGCAATCCGCCAGGCGATGCTCGATCTGACCGGTGACGAAACGCTTGCCGACGCCGTGCGTTCGATTGAGGTTTTCCGGCGCGCCGGATTGTTTGCCCGTGTGCAGGATATGCAGCAGGCCGTCGCCGAGAGGCTGGCGCTGGTGCTGCCGCTGATCGAGCAACGTTCGCTGGCTGTGGCCGAGGAAGTTCGGCGCAGATTGGCCGGTATTGCGCCCAATAAGCGGCAGGGTCGGGCCAGAACAGAGGGCTTCATTGAGCGCGTGCTTTCAGCCGGTGAGCACGACAGCTACGATCTGATGAGTCTCTCCGACGTAGAGGAGCTGTTCACGCTGGGGTTTGAGCTTCTGGCCGGGCGTCAGTACACCTGGTTCTCGGTGCAGTACGTGGGGCACTCGGCACTGCGCGATGTTGACAACCGTTATGAGCGGGCGCGCCGCGAACTGCGCGAGGCTATTCACGTGCGCAACAGCCGCCTGCGGATCCTGGCTGAGTTTCTCAACGAGTCCGAGGCTATCAACCGTGTTCCGGCCGCGATTCCGGT
>SKLB01000009.1 GCA_007123465.1 Spirochaetales bacterium | reverse complement strand
TCCCGACTACCTGGGACGAGTTGCTGGCGCTGTCCGATCAGATGGTTGACGACGGCTACACGCCGTGGTCGGTTGCAATGGAATCAGGCGGCGCAACCGGCTGGGTCGGTACCGACTGGATCGAGGACATCATGCTGCGCATCCATCCGCCCGAGGTCTACGACCGCTGGGTAGCCGGTGAACTGCGGTTTGACAGCCCCGAGGTACGCGAAGCGTTCGAGTACCTGGGCGAGGTCTGGTTCGAAGACGACTACGTGCTCGGCGGTACCGCCAGTATACTGACCGTGCCGTTTGGCGACGGTGCCAATCCGATTGTTGCCGATCCGCCGCAGGCGCTGATGCACCGCCAGGCGAGCTTTATCACCGCTTTTCTGCCCGACGGTACCGACATCGGTTCAGACGGTGACATCGACTTCTTCTACCTGCCGCAGATCGATCCCGCGCTGGGAGACCCGGTGCTGGTTGCCGGCGATATCATGAGCGCGATGCAGGATCGGCCCGAGATACGAGCGGTCATGCGCTATCTGACCACCGGCGAGTCCACCCGCGGATGGCTTGAGCAGGGCGGTTTTGTTGCCCCGCATCAGGACGCCGATCTGGGCTGGTATCCGGAGCTCGATCGCGGTTACGCCGAGATTCTGATGAACGCCGACGTTGTGCGCTTTGACGCATCGGACTTGATGCCGGGCGCGGTAGGCACCGGCTCGTTCTGGACCGGTATGGTGGACTTCGTCAGCGGCGACAGCCTCGACGAGGTTCTGCCGGCCATAGACGCAAGCTGGCCGCGGTAACAGGCTGCCGCGCAGTCACCTGAAAATTCGGCGGCCGCAAGGTCGCCGAATTGATTTAGCACCCGGTATAGCGGGACAGGGGCATATCATATGAGTGATGAATCCAATTCGAGGACCATCAGCGAGATGCTCGACGAACCAAAGATCAAGGTTGCGTTTGCAATTGCAGCAACGGCGTTAACATTAGCGTTGCTGGTGGGAGGGTTCTTCTTCCTGCGCGACGTGACGCGGGCGCCGCGTATGGCTATCGCGGCCGTGGCTTTGATTATTGGTGTCGGGGGCGTCTGGGCGCTGTTCTTTTCAATGAACGCGATCGCCGAGTTGTTCAAGCCGACCGTACGAGACAGAATTCTGCCGTACGTGTTCCTGGCGCCGGCGGTCCTGGTGCTGGGCTTCTACATTGTCTGGCCGGCAATCAATACCATCAATCTGAGCTTCATGGATCGGTTTGGTAATGAGTACATCGGGCTGGACAACTACGCCTTCATCTTTACCAACGAGGCGATGCTGGTGGTGCTGCGCAACACCCTGCTATGGGTGTTGCTGGCACCAACGGTGGCAACCGCCCTCGGTCTGCTGATTGCGGTAATGGTTGACCGGTTCAAGCCAACAGCGGAGAAGATCATAAAGTCGTTCATCTTCCTGCCAATGGCGATATCGTTTGTTGGTGCCAGTGTTATCTGGCGTTTTGTCTACGCGTACCAGCCGCCCGGGCTGCCGCAGATCGGTATTCTGAACGCGATCTACACCGCGTTGGGTAACGATCCGTTGGCCTGGATCACGTTACGGCCGTGGAATAACCTGTTTCTGATCTTTATCATGGTGTGGCTGCAAACCGGCTTTGCAATGGTGATTCTGAGCGCGGCGGTCAAGGGGGTACCCAAGGATCTGCTGGAAGCCGCGCGTATCGACGGCGCCAGCGAGGTGCGCAGCTTCTTCAACGTGACGATACCCTATATCCAGGGCACCATCCTGACCGTGCTTACAACTATCGTATTCCTGGTGCTCAAGATCTTTGACGTCGCCTACGTGATGACCAGCGGTCAGTACGGTACCAACATTGTGGCGCTGAGGATGTACCAGGAGGCGTTTGTACAGCGTAACTTCGGCCGCGGCAGCGCGTTGGCGGTTGTTCTGTTTGTGGTTGTGATTCCGTTGCTGGTTCGTAACGTCCGCGGTCTGAAGGAAACGAGGGGGTGAGGCTATGAGCGGAAAAGCAACAACATTGAACGTGGTCGGCGGCCCTTCGCCGCTGCAACGGGCGCTTGCCGGCGTGCCGGTTCGACTTTTTGTTCTGGCAGTGGTACTGATCTGGACGATACCAACCCTCGGGCTGCTGGTAAGTTCTTTTCGGACTCAGCAGGCGATTGCGGCCAGCGGATGGTGGCAGGGCCTGTTCAACTTTACCAACTTTGAACAGTGGACCACCAACAACTACGAGCGGGTACTGTTCGCAGACCAGATGGCCAACGCCTTTTTTAATAGTCTGCTGATCACCATACCGGCCACGGTAATTCCGATCACCGTGGCGGCGTTTGCGGCCTACGCGATAGCGTGGATGCTCTTCCCGGGACGGCAGCTTCTGTTTGTAATCATCGTTGGGCTGTTGATTGTGCCGCTGCAGATGGCGCTGATTCCTGTGCTGCGCGTCTACACGCGCTACGGCATCAACGGAACCTACCTGGGGATGTGGCTGGCGCACACCGGGTTTGGGTTGCCGTTGGCTACCTACATGCTGTACGGCTATATCTCATCGATACCCAAGTCGATTATCGAGTCGGCCCACGCGGACGGCGCCACGCCGTGGATGAGCTTCACCCGGCTGGTACTGCCGCTGTCGATTCCGGCTATCGCTTCGTTTGCTATCTTTCAGTTCCTGTGGGTCTGGAATGACCTGCTGGTGGCGCTGGTATTCTTTGGCACCCGCCGCCCGATTGTTACTACACGGCTGGCGGAGCTTGTCGGCAGTCGGGGACAGTCGTGGCACGTGCTGACCGCCGGTGCATTCATTACCATGATTGTGCCGCTGATTATCTTCTTCTCGCTGCAGCGCTACTTTGTGCGCGGCATGATGGCAGGTTCGGTGAAGGGTTAGAGAAGATTCAGTGAAATCGAAACGGATATCTGCCGGAGACGTTGCCAGAGAGGCCGGAGTATCGCGTACCACGGTGTCGTTTGTGTTGAACAACACTCCGGGCAAGAACATTTCCGAGCCGACCCGGCAGAAGGTGCTGTTGACGGCGTCCAGGTTGGGCTACACGCCCAACGAGGACGCCCGTCGTCTGGCAATGGTGCGGCACAACTCCATCGGCCTCTACATCTGCCACT
>SKLB01000051.1 GCA_007123465.1 Spirochaetales bacterium | reverse complement strand
CCGTTGCGCCAGTACGACAAACTGGTGTTCTACCTGCGCCTGCAGGAACTCGAGGCGACAACCGGAGAGGATCCCAAGCTGACCGTGCGCCTGACCGACCAGGCCGGGCCCGGCGGCCGCGGGCTGGAAGGCACTATTGAACTGCCCGACCCCGGTGACCCCGGAGACCCCGACGGGCGGCGCTGGCGGCGCGTGGAGCTCGATATCCCGGCGCGCACGATCCGGCTCGACGGACCCGGCGGCGGCGAGTGGCCGCTCTCGGTCGAGGCGCCGCGCGCCGGCAACGATCTGACTCGCCTGGAAATCACGGTCGAGAACGCCGACAGCGGCACCATCTATATCGATGAGCTGCATTGGGCTGACAGCCGGATTTCGCTGGAAGGCACGTCGCGGCTGGCACTGGCGTGGCAGGTTCCCGGTACGGTGTGGGCGGTGCGCGGATCGGATATCGTGCGCGATCTGGATATCGACCACGACATGAGCGTACGCAGCCGGGGATTCCAGACCGAAAGCCAGTTTGGTGCATCGGCCGGCCTGTTTGCCTCGGCGTCGGCAGTCAGGGCAACGGTTGGCGCTGCACGGGTAGAAACCGACTACTCGATGGCGGTCTCCGAGGAGACCGTCACCTATAGCGGCGGCCACTCGCTGCGCTTCCCGGCAGCAACCTCCCCGGTAGTGGTGATGGAGAGCTACCGCCGCAGCTACAGCACCGCGGTGCCTTCGCTGTATCGCTCCAATGCCCTGCTGCTGGCAGAAGATGAGCTCGGGGTTCTGCGATTTGACGCCTTCGCGCGCCTGCGCAACCAGAATATCAACCAGACCTGGCGCGTGCGTCTGGAATCCAGCTGGGACCGCGCGGCGTCTTTCGAGACGCAGTTCTCGCTGATACACTCCGCGGGAAGCTACGTGCTCTCCGACGGCGATGACTACTTCAGCTCCTGGTTTGACGGCTACTCGCTGCTGCTGCCGTACCAGGAGGGCTCGGGAATCGAGCGACGCACCGTTTCGCTGAGCACGCTGCGTTTCGACTACGGCACGTTCAACGCGCGTGTCTCGCCCAACTGGGATATCGAGAACCAGAGCGTGACCCGCGGCACACAGCGCAACCGCGGTAACCTGGAGCTGGCCTTCCCGCTGCAGTTGGGCGGTCCGGGCGTAGATACCTGGACACTGACCCCCGGCTACAACCGCGCCTTTGCCTTTACCACTGACGCACCGAATCACGACTCCTACCGCGAGGACATCAGGCACTACTGGCAGCAAACCGCCGAACAGCGCTACATCTTTGCCTCGGCGCCGTTCTACGAGTTGCTGGCACCGCGAGAGCAACTGCTGTTCATCAACGACAGCGCCGGCTTGTCCAGCGCGCGCTACGATCCCGAAGCCAGTCTCAGCTACGGACGCAACTTCGGCTCAAACATCCGCGATCTGTTCCTGCCGCACCGCGTGAGTACCGCGCTGCGCCGCAGCCTGGTACGCGACGCCGACGCTATTACCGACACGCGCACCTACCAGCTTGAAATCAGCGCCGCGGCGGTCAACCTGTTCGGCAGCCTCGGCGCGTATCAGACCTTCGCATTCTACCAGAGCGACGAGTTCCGCAATACGCTGGACTTTCGCCTGCAGTACCGCGAACCGGCACAGACCTACCAGATCGATGCGCAACTGATCTCCGGAAGCGCGTTCTTCGGCCGCCGCAACCGCAGCCTGGCAATCGAGCACGTGGCCGGCATCAGCGCACCGCAAGACATCCAGATCGAAGCAGACTCCATTGTAAGCTATCGCTGGCGCACCGACCCGCAGTCAATCTTCGGCATCTCCGCGCTACAACCGGCTGTTGAGCGCGGCGCCTACTATCAGCACATCGAACGCCTGACGCTGGGTCTGCTGCACTTCGAAGAGGACCAGTGGCGTAATGAGCTCACCATCGTAATTGGCCACGAAAGCGGCATTGAGTTTCCCGAACAGGGCTCGGTGCGCGCCTATTTTGACGTAGGCCTGGGCTGGAAACCGTTCGAACTCGACGGCGCCGAGCAGCGCATGTTTATCCTTGGCATCCAGGCCGGTATCGAGGGGCGGATCCAGTTCTGAGATGATAGCGAATAGACGATAAACACAGTCGCGTTTTTCTGGTATCTTTCACAGCTATGAAGCAAGCAATCATCTACACACAAACCGACGAAGCACCGGCCCTGGCAACCTGTTCGCTGCTGCCCATAATCAAGACCTTTGTCGATGCGGTTAACGTCAGCGTGGAGACCCGCGATATCTCACTGGCCGCTCGCATTCTCGCGCTCTTCCCGGAGCGGCTCAGCGCCGAACAACGGGTCAACGATGATCTCGCGGAACTGGGTGAGCTGGTACAGCGTGCCGACGCCAATATCATCAAGCTGCCCAACATCAGCGCCTCGTTACCGCAGTTGCGCGCAGCAGTTGCAGAACTGCAGCAGCAGGGCTACGATCTCCCCGATTATCCTGAGTCACCCCGGTCCGATGAGGAACACGATATCCGGCGCCGCTACGATCGGGTCAAGGGAAGCGCCGTCAATCCGGTGCTGCGAGAGGGGAATTCCGACCGGCGCGCGGCTCGGGCGGTCAAAGAGTACGCCCGGATGTATCCGCACACAATGGGCGAGTGGAGCTCCACCTCTCGCTCGCATGTAGCCAGCATGAGCGAAGGCGATTACTTCGGCAGTGAGCGCTCTACTACGGTAGGCGCCGGCGGCAGCGCTGTTATCCGCTTTGTGCCGGACAACGGACAACCGAACGTACTGCACGATTCGGTAAGCCTCGACGAGGGTGAAGTGATTGACGCGGCGGTGATGCGGTGCAAAGAGCTGCGCGCTTTTGTTGCGCGCGAGATAGAGTCGGCCCGGCAGCACGGAGTGCTGTTTTCGGTACACCTGAAGGCCACCATGATGAAGGTCTCCGACCCTATCATCTTCGGCCACGTAGTATCGGTCTTCTTTCGCCCGGTCTTTGAGAAGTACGCTGACACGTTTGCGCGTCTGAATGTGAGCCCCAACAACGGTCTCGCAGACCTTTACTCGCGCATAGCCGCACTGCCGCAGTCCGAACAGTCCGCGATCAAGGCTGATATTCAGGCGTGCTTTGACAACGGACCCGCGGTATCGATGGTGGATTCCGATCGCGGTATAACGAATTTCCACGTGCCCAGCGACTTCATCATCGACGCCACCATGCCGGCGGCTATTCGCAGCTCCGGCCAGACATGGGGCCCGGACGGCGAAGCAGCAGATACAAAGTTTCTGATCCCTGACCGTTGCTACGCCGGGGTCTACCAGACGGTTATCGATGACTGCAAGGCCCATGGCGCGTTTGACCCGCGAACCATGGGTAGCGTTTCGAATGTGGGTCTCATGGCCCAAAAGGCCGAAGAGTACGGCTCGCACGACAAAACCTTTGAGATTGAGGCAGCCGGGCGGGTAGAAGTGCTGGACCAGGACAAGAACCTGCTGCTCGAGCAGCGTGTCGAGCGTGGGGATATTTTTCGCATGTGCCAGGTGAAGGATAGTGCGATACGCGACTGGGTGCGCCTGGCGGTAGAGCGCGCCCGAATCACCGGGGCGCCGGCGGTGTTCTGGCTCGACGAAAACCGTGCCCACGACGCAGAGTTGATCCAGAAGGTGCAGTCCTATCTGCTCCAGCACGATACCAGCGGACTGGATATCCGGATTATGGAACCGGCCGCGGCAACCCGGTTCTGCGTAGACCGCGCACGCCGCGGTGAAGACACCATCTCGGTTACCGGGAACGTGCTGCGCGACTATCTGACCGATCTTTTCCCTATTCTGGAGCTCGGAACCAGCGCCAAGATGCTCTCGATTGTTCCGCTGATCAACGGCGGTGGTCTGTTTGAGACCGGCGCCGGCGGATCGGCTCCCAAGCACGTGCAGCAGCTGCTAAAGGAAGGGCACCTGCGCTGGGACTCGCTCGGCGAGTTCCTGGCGCTGGCGGTATCGCTCGAGCACCTGGCTCGCACCTTTAACAACCCGGGTGCGCAACTGCTGGCCGATACCCTCGACCACGCAACCGCCGAGGTGCTCAAGAACGGAAAGTCCCCGTCGCGCAAGGTCGGGGAACTCGACAACCGCGGCAGCCATTTCTATCTGGCTCTGTACTGGAGTCAAGCAATGGCCGATGCCGAAGGACGGCCCGAGCTGCAACAGCGCTTTGGCGCGCTGGCTCAGTCGCTTGAGAATGCCGGCACGCAGATTCTGCAGGAGCTCACCGACGCGCAGGGTGCGCCGGTCGATCTCGGCGGCTACTACCGTCCCGACCAACGCAAAGCCGAGGCGGTCATGCGCGCGAGCACAACGCTCAACTCGATTCTGACAAAGTTTTCAGATGTGACCACCGTGTAGTACGTGCGGTGATCGCGGCGAACGTCTACGCAGTACACTTGAAAAATGGAAGACTGTCTTCCATTTTTCAAGTACCATACAGAGGCCACAAGCCTCAATCGGCGCTGGACAAACGGCCAGATGTGCCTCAGGACAGCAACAGCCGATGCCGCCCAAAGTATCGACGCTGCTGCCTGAATTGCCCGCCGCAACCTCGCACGCGACAGAAGAGCGCTATCGCGTTACAATAGACACCCGAGGAGGCCCACGGTGTCCAATTCATACCGCGAGCACAACGGCGTGATGATGCAGTATTTCCACTGGTACAGCGCTGCCGACGGTGCGCTGTGGAATCAGCTGGCCGACAACGCCGCCGCCCTGGCAGAGGTCGGCGTTACCAGCGTCTGGCTGCCACCGGCGTACAAGGGAGCAGCCGGCGGTTACGATACCGGCTACGGCGTCTATGACTTGTTTGACCTCGGCGAGTTTGACCAGAAGGGGTCGGTGCGTACCAAGTACGGAACGCGAGACGAGTACCTGAACGCGATAGCGCGTGCACAGTCCGCCGGGATACAGGTCTACGCGGACATCGTATTCAATCATAAGCTGGGGGCAGATCACGAAGAGGAGTTTCGCGCCACTCCGTACAATCCGGAAAACCGCAACCAGCCAACCGGAGAACTTCAGACTATCAAGGCCTGGACGCATTTCACCTTTCCCGGACGCAAGGCGCAATACTCTGAGCTGCAATGGCACTGGTGGCATTTCAACGCCGCGGACCACAACGCGCTGGAAGGTGCAACCGCTGCGGTCTACCTGTTTGAAGATAAGTCGTTTGACGACAATGTGGACCTCGAAAAAGGGAACTTCGACTACCTGATGGGCTGCAATCTGGATATCAGCAACCCGGACGTACAGCAGGAGCTGTTCTACTGGGGCGAATGGCTGATGGACACAACCGGGGTGGACGGGTTCCGCTTTGACGCGGTCAAGCACGTGAAGTCCGGCTTCTTTCTTGACTGGCTGGCACACGTTCAGAAACACGCCGGCCGCGAGCTGTTCGCCGTAGGTGAATACTGGTCGGGTGAGAGCGAAGCGCTGCGGCACTTCATCGATGCCACCGACGGGCGCCTGATGCTGTTCGACGTTTCACTGCATTATAACTTCGCCGATGCCGGCAGGCGCGGCAGCGATTACGACCTGACGCAAATCCTTGACCACACACTGGTGAGCGAGCACCCCACCCTGGCGGTAACGCTGGTGAGCAACCATGATTCGCAGCCGCTGCAGTCACTGGAGTCGGTAGTGGAGGCCTGGTTCAAGCCACTGGCGTACGCGCTGATCCTGTTGCGCCGCGACGGCTACCCGTGTGTCTTTGCCGCCGACTACTATGGCGCGCACTACCGCGACAGCGGCAGCGACGGACAAGAATACGAGATATGGATGGACAGCCACCAGTGGCTGATCGACAAGTTTCTCTACGCGCGCAAGACCTTCGCCTTTGGCCAACAGAACGACTACTTCGACCATCCCAACTGCATTGGCTGGACCCGCCTGGGTACCGCTGACCATCCCGGCGGCATAGCGGTAGTCTTGAGTAACGGCGAGACCGGCAGCAAGCCGATGCAGACGGGGTCTCCACAGACCAGCTACATCGATCTGACCGAACATGTAAACGATTCAGTGGTAACCGATGAGAACGGCTGGGCAGAGTTCAGCTGCAGGGGCGGTTCGGTTTCCGTCTGGGTGCCGCAGTGAAGGGCAGAACGTGCAGCGATCACCGGTTCCGATACTGACGTCGAAGATTCGCACCCCCTCCTTGCCCCAGGTGTGTATCGCCCGGCAGACTATTGAGGACCGGGTGCTTGCAGATCAGCAAGACCCATCGGGCCGCCTCATCTACCTTTCGGCGCCGCCGGGGTACGGCAAGACCACCCTGCTGTGCCGCGTTGCTCGGCGTTTCAACGGTGCTACCGCCTGGATTTCGCTCGATCCGCTGGACAACGACCCGCACAGGCTGACTGACCATCTGCTGGCGGCACTGAAGCTGCCGACGGCCGGCGATGAGGCCGCATCTGACGGCACCGACCGGCTGATAGCAGCGTTGAACAACATCGAATCGCTGGCAGAGCCGGTTCTCCTGCTGTTTGACGATGCACACACGATTCATAATGAAACAGTGTTCGACGCACTGCGCACATTTCTCGCCTACCAGCCGCAGAATTGCCGTGTAGCCATATCCTCGCGCGAGGACCTGCCGTTACCGCTGCACACGCACCGCCAGACAGACCGACTGGTTGAGCTGCGGGCTGCCGAACTGCGCGCCAGTAACAACGAAGCCCGCGAGCTCCTCAGCCGTCTGGGAGTCGAACTGGAGCCGGTGGCGCTCACCGGCGTTCTGCGTAAGACCGACGGCTGGTGGAGCTGCCTGAAGCTGTTTGCAATCTCATGGCAGCAGCGCCGGCCCGAAGAACGCTTGCGATTTCTGGAGCGGTTTCGCGGCACTTCGCGCTTCATCGCCGAGTTTCTGCTCGAGAGCCTGGTCTCAGCCCTGCCGCCGGAACTTACAAACGCGGCAGCAACCGTGGCAGTGCCGGAATTTTTCAACGAATCGCTCTACACCCGACTCACCGGCCGGGATGATATCAGCGGCTTTCTGCTGCAGCTGCAGCAGCTGAACGTAATAGCCCTGCGCCCTGAGGAGGGACCAGCGCGCTACCGCTTCCACCCGCTGCTACGCGACTATCTACGCCATCAGTTGCCGCGCGGACGGCGGGCCGAACTGCATCGACTCACCGCGCGCTGGTTCGAGGAGAACGGCTTTGCCGATCGCTCGGCGCGTCACGTACAACTGGCCGACGGTCTCCTTCGCGGTGGAGCCGGACGGGTAGCACCTCTCGTGCCGCCGGCCGCCGTTGCGGCGCACGGTGGTGTGTCGATCAGCCGCCGTGAGCACCAAATACTGCAGACGCTGTCCGAGGGGCTCAGCAATGACGAAATCGCAGCCCGGCTGTTCATCAGCACCGGTACTGTGAAGTGGCACCTGAACAACATTTATGGCAAGCTCGACGCCAGGAGCCGCACCGATGCCGTGCATAAGGCGCGCGCCGCCGGTCTGCTGCCATCGTAGACTGGTCAGTACCTGACCACAGGCCCTACCAAAACCCTACCAAAAACCCACCTTTTGACAGGCTGCGCTGCCGGGGCCACGCGCTATTATCAGAAGTGAATTTACGGAGGATAGTGGAGTGCAGGATGACACGACGATACGGAGCAGCGGTCCACCCGAAGAACACTACGCGCTCGACATCGAAGGCGTGCTGACCGAGGTCTGGGATGAACGGCTGGACGGCTGGCAGCTGCTGCAGCTGCCCGGACAACATACACGTATCAGCGGATACGTACGCGATCAGAGCGAGCTCTACGGCGTGATCGCGGCAGTTCGCAACATGGGACTTACGCTGTTGCGCGTAGAGCAGATCAAAGACGAGTACCAAGTCAGAGGAGAAACACTATGAAACGGTCATGGAATGTGGCAGGACTGCTACGCACAGTCGCACTCGGCACCCTGGTGGTTGCACTGGTATCGTGTGCTTCATTTCAGGGAGATATCCCGCTGGATCTGGATGACCCGCAGGCGATATACATTTCCCCGCGTAACCAGGATGGCATCCAGGACGAAGTGATCCTTGCGCTGGACATACCCGAGATGCAGGGACTGCGCCTTGCCGGCTGGGAGGTTCAGGTTGTATCCGAGTCCGGTCGTGATATTTTCTCCTACGGAGAACAGAACTTCAAGCCAACCGGACTGCGAGGTCTTCTGCGCCGACCTCCGGTGGTGGATCCGCCCGAAAGCATACGCTGGAGTGGAACCGACTACAACGGCGCCTGGGTTGAAGACGGAGTCTACCTGTTGAGCGTCAGCGCGTGGGACTACAACAACAACCGCGGCAGCTCACCGGATATCCGCGTAGTGGTGGATAACACACCGCCGCGAGCAACCGTAGTGGCACCCTATACGGTGTTCGCGCCAACCGGAGACGGCAGGCAGGATGTGCTGGAACTGCAGCACCAGGATGCCTCAACCGAGGACCTCTGGACCGCCGAGATCGTCTCAGCAGAAGGAACTACGGTCAACAGCTTCCGCTGGAGCGGGCTGCCGCAAACCGCTGTCTGGGACGGTAGCGGCATTGACGGAACACCCGCGTCTGACGGCGCTTATCGCTATGTGCTGCGTTCAACCGACCGAGCCGGCAACAGCTTTGTAACAACTCTGGATGATATTGTGCTTGATCGCCGCAGCTTCGCAGTCAATTTGACGGTGTCTCCGCTGGCGTTCTCTCCAAACGGAGACGGGGTGCAGGACACGGTGGAATTTACGATCCGCGTCGACGGCCGTGAACAGTTGACTGATATAGGTCTGTCGGTCAAGAACGCGCGTGGGGTAACGGTGCGCACCTATCCCGCCGAGGCGCTCGCTGCCGGAGTGGTTCGCTTCGACGGTCTGGACACTAGCGGCCGCAGACTCGCTGAAGGCGTCTACAGCGGCGAGTTACGCGCGGTATATCTCAACGGCTACAGCCCTGTGGTCAGTTCGCAGCCGTTCGAACTCGACGTCTCGTCACCACAGGCAACCGTTCGTTCCTCCTGGACCCTCTTTTCACCCGACGGTGACGGACGCCGCGACACAGTCACAATTACCCAGAACTCCCGCGAGACCCTCGACTGGTACGGCGTCCTGAGCGATCAGAACGGTGGGATTGTGCGCGAGTACCATTGGGTCGGCAGACTCGGTTCGTTTGACTGGGACGGCACCGACACGCGCGGCGAAGTGGTGCCGGACGGGGCCTACCGCTACACACTGACGGCCACCGACAGGGCCGGTAACAGCGCAGCTTTCAGCGTGCCCCGCATCGTGGTCGATACTCGACCCACCCCGGTCCGGGTTACCCCGAGGCGCACATCGTTCAACCCTGCTGCGGATGCCGAATACAAGGCAGTAGAGTTCGATCTGGCAACCCAGGTGCCCGACGGTGTATCGCGCTGGGGATTTGCGGTGATCGACGAAGCAGGCAACGAGGTTATGCGCCACCAACCGGCTGACAGCCGTACCGTAGCCGAGACTATCACCTGGGACGGCAGCTCACCGGCCGGCGCCGCCGCCGAAGGGCTGTACTTCGGGCGCCTCGAAGTCGAATACGAAAAGGGCAATCTCGCTGACGAGGTAACCGAGTACCCGGTGCGCCTCGACCGCACGCCCCCGGCAATCAACGTGACTATGGGCCAGCTTCCGTTCCAGCCGGTTGACGATGAAGCGCGCAACACGCTGCGCATTGCGGTATCGGTGAGCGACCCCAGCGGTGTACGTCAGTGGTCCGCCGAGATTCTCGATCCAATGGGCAACCGTTTCAGACAGATCCCGTCGCGCTCGTTCCGCAACGGCGTATTTCAGTGGGACGGCACCTCGGACAGCGGCGAGTGGGTTCAGTCGGCCAGCGACTACACGCTCGCAGTACACGCCGAAGACAGCGTTGGGAACCGCGGCAGTGCCGAGTTCAGCGTGCCAATTGATATTCTGGTGATGCGCGTTGGAGACCGGCTGCAGATAGTCATCTCAAGTATCTACTTCAAACCGTTCACGGCAGACTTTACCGATGTTCCAGCCGAGACGCGCAGAACAAACCTGGCCACCCTGGACCGTCTGGCCGAGATTCTATCGCGCTACCGTGACCACAATATCGAACTCGAGGGTCACGCGGTGCGTCTACTCTGGAATCGCCCGCAATCAGTGTGGCAGAACGAAGAAAACCAGACCCTGATGCCGCTCTCAACCGCCCGCGCACGCGCAATCAGGGCAGCGCTGGTCCAGCGCGGGGTACCCGCCGCGCGAATGACAACCGTCGGGCGCGGTGGCTGGGCCCCTGTCGTCCCCCACGGTGACGAACAGAACCGCTGGAAGAACCGGCGTGTTGAGTTTTTCCTGTCGCAGTAATCCAACCGGTCAATGTATCAACGGGGCAGCCGAACAGGCTGCCCTATTCGACAACCACCAGTGTGCCAACCATGCCGCTGGCACGATGTCCTGGTACACTGCAGTAGAACTCGAAGCTGCCGGCCTGGTCGGCCACAAACTCTACCGTCGAGGTCTGGCCGGCGGCAATCACCGGTGTGGCGGCGTCGAACTCATCGATGACCCAGTCGTGGCGGCCACCGCCGTTGCGGTAGGTGATGCGGACGGTATCACCGAGGTTGACACGAATCTCGTTGGGCGTGAATCGCAATCCGCTGCTGCTGACTTCGATTTCCCTCACCGATCCGCTCTCACCGGTTAAATCTACAACGTTTTGCGAGACCACCGGAGCGGCAAACACCAGCGCCAATAGCGCCACAATCGATACAATTTTTTGCGTTTTCATACCACCAAGGTACGTAAGACGACAATCCTGGTCAACTATTTTTCCGGCCCCGCTATCACTCAGTCAATTTCCGCGGCAGCGGCGCAGCCGCTACGTTGTCTGCCGGCGGCTAGCAACCAGATAGAGCCGATGCAGCAGCAGGAACACGTACCCCAGCAGCATGGCAATAAACAGAGCGCGCACCAACGGAACCGAGTTGACGGTAGTACCGAGCGCCAATGCGTGCACTATCACCATCGGGAATACAACGTAGGTCACAAGATGGATGGTACGCCACTGCTTGAGCGACAGCTTCAGCGGCTTGAAGAACCATGCTGCAAGGACGCCGAAAGTAAGCAGTATCAGGCCGATCAGACCGAGCGTCTTCTCGGTGAAGAGATAGATCTCTCCGGTAGCTACAAGGTCAAATGCGAGCATCGCCACGCCGTGAATCAGCACCAGCAGGTAGGCGGCTTTGCCCAGACTACGGTGGGTTTTCAGCAGCGACGCGCGCTTGAACCAGCGCTGCAGCAGACCGACGCGCGACGCCAGCACAAACTGATAGAACATCAGGACCAGGCCAACCAGCGCCAGCAGTCGCGCCGGCAGATAAAGCCCCAGAAAAGCGGCATCCAGTCCCATGGTGTACATCTGCACGGCCTCGCGCAGCCAGGCTGCAGCGGGAAGCAGCGGAACCACAACCGCAACGACGACAACAACCTTTCCAGCTGCAGCGGATCCCGCTGCAGCATCGCGTGTTGAAGCTGACATGCTCACTATTATAATCCCTGTATGCGTTGTGCGCAAATATGCAATAATGGGG
>SKLB01000044.1 GCA_007123465.1 Spirochaetales bacterium | reverse complement strand
TGCAAGCCGCGCTCGGGCGCGCTTCCGCCGAGCGCGCGTACAATGGTGGTAGCGTTGTGGTCGATCATGCCTACATAGCTACCCTCGTAGCTGCCCGCGGAACCCATGGCGTCGGAGAACAACTCACCACCGATCTGGACACGCTGCCCGCGCGCGCCGGCCCCCTCGATGACCGCCATCAGCGCGCGGTCGGGAACCGTGGTTTCGGCGAACACCGCCGTAATCTCGCGGTCAACGATGTAGTCCACCAGGCTGTTTATCTCTTCCAGCCCCGCCTCACTCTCGGTACTCATACCCTGTACGCCGATCACCTCGATGTCGTAAGCCTCGCCGAAGTAACCAAACGCGTCGTGAGCGGTTATCAGTATGCGCCGCTCGCGCGGGATGGTAGCCATGATTTCTCGAACGTAGCTGTCCAGGGCCTCGAGTTCCGCCAGGTATCCATCAGCATTGTTACGATACTCGTCCGCCCCGGCCGGATCCAGCTCGGATAGCGCCGCTGTAACCACCTCTACCGCCTTCATCCACAGGCTAACATCCATCCACAGATGCGGATCAAATGCGGCTTCGTACTCCTGGTCCTCGAGCAGAATAGCCTCATCAACCAGCTCGGTAACTGCAAATACCGGCCGCGTACGGGCAAGCTGTACCAGTGTGTCGCCCATACGGCCCTCGAGATGTAGGCCGTTATAGAAGATAATGTCGGCGCGCTGCATGCGCGCGATATCGGCGCGCGTCGGCCGGTAGAGATGTGGATCGATCTCCTCACCCATCAACACGTGTACGTTGCCGTTCTGCGCCACTACTTGACGCACAATGTCACCAACCATGCCGGTGGTGGCTACAATATCGATCGGATACTCGGCAGCGGCCGCAGCCTCAGCTGATTCTTCTTCAACGCCGCAGGCCAATAACGTCACAGCGATGTACAGCCCAATCAGAATGACGACTATCAGTTTCTTCATCACACAAATCCTTTGCAACTATTATCCATATTCCAATGTTTGACTTATCAAAATAATAGTTATCAGGTGCCGTTTCGTCAACCCGCAAAACCCGATTCAACGTAGCCGCAGCTCCACTACGCTCTCGATATGGTGGGTCTGCGGAAACATGTCTACCGGCCGGCAACGGACCGCTGTGTAGCGTTGCTCCATCATCTGCAAATCGCGTGCCTGGGTAGCCGGGTTGCAGCTGACGTAGATGATACGCGGCGCACCGAGCTTGACAATGGCATTGACCACCGCGGGATGCAGTCCGGCGCGCGGAGGATCGAGCACCACCAGGTCGGGAACCCGGCTTGCGTCCGGTAGCGCAGCCGGCGCGGGCGCAGCCAGCGCGTCGCGGACATCGGCGCTTGAGAACAACACGTTCTCGATACCGTTGAGCCGCGCGTTCTCGATTGCATTGTCGATTGCCTCGTCCACACTCTCCACGCCCCATACCCATCCGGCCGAACGCGCCAGGTAAAGCGCTATACTGCCGATCCCGCAGTAAAGATCCCAGACGGTCTCGCTGCCGCTCAGAGCGGCCCACTCAGCCACAAGCGCGTACAGCGCTTCGGCCTGGCGGCCATTCGTCTGGTAGAACGAACGCGGGTGTATCCGCAGCTGTAGATCACCGCAGCGCTCAACGAGGAACTCGGCACCGCGGGCGTGATGAACCTCGTGTGCAAACAGCGAATCGTTGAGAGTGGTATTGATGATGTAATTGATCGACACCACCCTGGGAAACTGCTCTGCAATCATATCGAACAGACGCTGGCGTTCGCCGGCTCCCTGATCGCTGCCGAAAACCACCGTCACCATCGCCTCAGCGTCGGCATTGGTGCGGATTACCAGTGACCGCAGCCAGCCGCTGTGGCTGTGCGGATTGTAGAAACTGTACCCGGCGGCAATGCTGAAATCACGCACCGCGCGGCGGATCTGGTTTGACGGCTCGGGCTGCAGGTAGCAGGTCTCGATATCAAGTACGCGGTCAAACCGCCCGCGCACGTGAAAGCCGACCCCGCGGCGCTCCAGGTTCTCGCCGCCGCTGGCGATCTCATCGCTGCTGAGCCAGCGCGATTCCGTAAAGGAATAGTCGAGCTTGTTGCGGTAGTAGCGCTCGCTGTCACACCCCAGAATCGGCTGGAACTCCAGCTCCTCCAGCTTACCGATGCGCTGCATTATGCTCTGCACAAAGTACTGCTTGTACTCAAGCTGCTGCGCATAACGCAGATACTGCCAGCGGCAGCCGCCGCAGAGCCCGAAATGCGAGCAGAACGGCTGCACGCGCTGCAGCGAACGCTGATGATAGTGATCCACAACGCCGAAGGCGTGGCTGCGCTTGGAGCGGGTCACAAGTACGTCTACAACTTCGCCCGGTAGCGCGTCTTCAACAAATACCGTCTTACCCTCGGGCTTGATGACTCCGTGTCCGGTATATTCAATATCGATAACCGGCTGCTGCCGGTAGGTCTGCCGTTTACGCGGTCTGCGCGGTTTTGCCATTGCTGCGTGTCTGTCCTTGGCGCTGATGGTAGCGTGCCGCTGGATTGCGGTCAACACGCGGATTTTTGCGCCACTTTGAGATAGAGTAGGCAGCGGACAACATTGTGAGCAGAAAAATGCAGCTGCGAATCAAATGGCCCAGACCCCTCTCGCTGCGGAACCAGGGCGAGCTCAGTCTGTTCTTTGTGGGCTGCGGTAGCGCGTTTGCACGGTCAAACTATCAGAATAACCTGCTGATCATTCACGGCAACGACCACGTCATGGTAGACTGCGGCACGCGCACTCCGCAGGCGCTCGATCAACTCGGTTTGCGGGTTATAGACATACGCAACTGGCTCATCACGCATTCGCACGCCGACCATATCGGCGGGCTGGAAGAGGTTATGCTGATGAACCGTTACGGCGGTGGCCCCGGCAAGCCGACCGTTGCCATCACAGCTGGATATCAGCGGCTGTTGTGGGGCCGTTCGCTGCGTGGCGGAGCCGAGATGAACGAGACCCGTGACGGCCTGAGCTTTGAGGATTTCTGGCAGGTCAAGCGCCCCAAACGAATTCGCGGGCTGCCGCGCAACGCCGCTCTGGTGCGCTTTGGCGCAATTGAACTGCTGTTGTTCCGCACGCGACATCTGCCCGAGCACGCGCTTGACTGGCGCGACAGCTTCTACAGCGTCGGCATGATCATCAACCAGCGCGTCCTGTTCACCGGCGACACCCAGTTTGACCCACAACTGCTGCACATCTTTCAGGAGCTATACGACATCGATACCATCTTCCACGACGTGCAGTTCTTTCGCGGCGGGATCCACGCACCACTGGATGACCTGTTAACCCTGCCGCAATCAACCCGCAACAAGATCATCCTGATGCACTACCCTGATAACTGGAAGAACCATCAGCAACGCGCAGAGCAAGCCGGAATGAGCTTCGCGCGCCAGCACTGTTTCTACAACTTCGGCTAGCCCGCTGTTCTCCGTGTGCTCTTCAGCCGAGCGGCTCGGCACTCAGCACGTTGATCGCCGAATCTACGCGCTCGAAGGTCAGCGGGAAGTTCTGCGGCTCGAGCCAGATTCCCTCCCCGTCGAGCTGTAACGGTACGCGCCGCGTGTAGTCGACCACGACCCTTCTGACACGCGCCGAAAGCGTTCCGGGCAGTCCCACGTGGGTACCGACGTAGAGATGCTTTTTCATGGCGATCTTTTTGATCACACCGACCGTAGGTATCGCGCACAGGTTGGCATCGGTCGGCAGAATCCGCTTGCCGTTGCCGTATACCCGATTGCCGGTCGGTCCGATGGCAACCAGTATGAAGCGGTCGCGCTCCTGGCTCTGCCGGCCCTGGTCGTCGGTCAACGCCAGGCCTACCTCGCCAACCCCGTATATCGGCTCATAGAAGAGCGTGGCAACATCGGCAATAAGCTTGTACATATCACCCGGGAAGAACGCCTTGAGCCGGTTGGAGGTGTCGGTGACGTAGGCGTCAATCCCGATTGAGGTAACGTTGAACGCGTACATGGGAGTCATACCCTTCGGTATCACGCGAATCAAACCGGCGCGTTGATCGGGAACACCCTGTTGCAGAGTACGGCACGCGCTCTCCACGTCGGGCGCATCGGCGCCGTCGTTGCCGGTACCCATCGGCATGCGGAACATGCAGACCTTGTTAACATCCGGGCCAAAGCTGTCTCCGAGCCGCTCGGCAACCGCGGAAAACACCTCGCGGTGTGTTCCGTCGCCGCCTATACTGACAATCAGGCGCCCCTCGCAGTCAGGGCTGTCCAGGATTTGTGCCGCAATCTGCAGCGCGTGTCCGGGACGCTCGGTGAGGTGTACCGAACGCGTGATCTCGCTGGCGCTGGGCGGCAGTTCCTGTGCCCGGCGCTGAACCAGTGCGCAACTGCCGAGGAAACGCCGGGCCCTGGCCACGCCACCGGCTACCACGTTGACAATGAAGTGAACGTGCGTGAAACGCCCTCGGTTGTCAGCCGAGGCTGAGACGATACGCGTGAGATCATCGCTGAGCGTAAGCAGGCGCTGCTTATCCACTGACGTAGTTATACGGGCAGTCTGTGGCGCCGTCAAGCGGGCATCGACCAAATAGCGCTATGCGCCGCTCAGGCGTTGTCGCCGGCGCCGGCGGAGTCCTGCAGCATATCGCGCACGGTATTCCACGCCAGCAGCGCACACTTGATTCGCACAGGGTAGTTCTTGACGCCCTGCATCGCCTCGAGGTCCGAAATTTCCTCGGCAAATTCCGGCTCACCGTCTTCGAGCAGCATATCGCGGTACTGCAGAATTATCTGCTGTGCCTCCGCAAGGCTGCGCCCGCGCAGTGATTCGCACAGCAGGTTGGCTGACGCACAACAGATCGAGCATCCGATGCCCTCGTAGGTAACCGCCTCTATGGTGTCTCCGTTGAGCTTGATGAACAGCTCTACATCGTCACCGCAGGATGGATTGGCTCCCTCGGAGTGCAGGTCTGCGTCTTCGAGCCGCATGCGGTTTTTTTTGGAGCGATAGTTATCAAGGATGATCTCTTTGTAAATGTCTTCTTCGAGGCTCACGCGAAAATCTCCGCTACGCGGCGCACCGACGCTATCAGCCGATCGACGTCTTGCTTGTTGTTGTAGAGGTAGAACGATGCGCGCGTTGTGCCGGGAATTCCCAGCGCGTGCATGAACGGATGCGCGCAGTGCAGACCGGTACGCACTGCGATGCCGTCTTCATCGAGAATTGTTCCGGTGTCGTGCGGATGTGCGTCGCCAACGTTGAACGAAAGAATGCCACCGCGCAACAGCAGGTCGGACGGACCGTAGGTGATAATGGCATCAATGCTCGATGCCTCTTGCAAAGCGTAGGCCAGCAACTGCTGCTCGTGAGCGTGAATTGCGTCCATACCGACACCGAGCAGGTAGTCTATAGCGCTGCCGAATCCGATCACCCCGGCAATATTGGGTGTACCGGCTTCAAATTTGTCCGGAATCTGTTTGAAAACCGTCTTTTCCTTGCGCACTCGCTGCACCATATCACCGCCAAAGAGAAACGGATCCATCTCCTCCAGCAGCCGTTCGCGGCCGTAGAGCACCCCCACCCCGGTGGGCCCGCACATCTTGTGTGCAGAAAAGACCAGAAAGTCCGCATCAAGCGATTCCACATCAACCGCGGTGTGCGACACCCACTGAGCACCGTCTACCACAGTTATCGCGCCAACGGCTCTGGCGCGCCTCAGTATCAGCTCAACCGGCGGTATATAACCGGTAACATTGGACATCGCGGTAACCGCTACCACGCGCGTGCGCTCATTGATGAGCTGGTCCAGCTGACTGAGGTCCAGCGTTCCTTCGGCCGGCAGCATCGGGATGAAGCGCAACGTGGCGCCGCAGCGCTCTGCCAGCATCTGCCACGGCACAAAATTGGCGTGGTGCTCGATCTCGCTGACACAGATTTCGTCGCCCGGCTTGATATTCTTCAGCGCCCAGCCGTAGACGATCAGGTTGACCGATTCTGTAGCACTCTTGGTGAACACTACCTGACGAGGATCACGCGCACCGATGAACCCGGCAACCTTGTTGCGCGCCTGGTCGTAGAGCGCCGACGCCTTTTCACTGAACTCGTAGACACCGCGGTGAATATTGGCGCCTAGTTCGGTGTAGTAGCCAACTTCGGCATCAATCACGGCCTGCGGCTTAAGCGAGGTGGCACCGTTATCCAGGTAGACAAAAGGCTTGCCGTTCATAGTCCGTTTCAGAATCGGGAAATCTTCACGTATCCTGCTTACGTCGAGAGCAGCGCTCTGCGCCCCGACCGCGGCGCTTGACTGTGTAGTACTCATCTTCACTCCCACGCTCAATCTACCCTGATATGGCACACTTAGACAACGCTTGACGCTACCGGGAAGCTCTGGAGAAACAGAACGCCGCAACACCCCGGGGCACTGCGGCGGATTTGTAAGACGATCAATCCAGAGACTGCTGCTGCAGTCACTACGCTTATTTGGCGTTGCCGTACAATTCGGCGACCTTGTCCCAGTTAATCACGTTGAAAAACGCTTCAATATAGTCGGGACGCTTGTTCTGGTACTTCAGGTAGTACGCGTGCTCCCACACATCGAGACCCAGGATCGGCGTCTTGCCTTCGGAAATCGGATTGTCCTGGTTCGGAGTCGAGGTGATCTCCAGCTCGCCGCCCGAGCTCACAACCAGCCACGCCCATCCGCTGCCGAAACGCCCGGCTGCAGCGGCGCTGAACTGCTTCTTGAACTCATCGAAGCTTCCAAAAGCTTTGTCAATGGCGGCTGCGAGCGGCCCCGACGGTTTGCCGCCCTCGTTCTTCTTCAGAATCTGCCAGAAGAGCGCATGATTGACGTGCCCGCCGCCGTGATTGCGCACGGCAATCTGAATGTTTTGCGGCAGCTTCTGCCACTCGGCAACCAGCTTCTCTGGCTCGCGCGATTCATACTCGCTGCCCTCAACGGCGGCATTGAGTTTGGTGGTGTACGCCACGTGGTGCTTGTCGTGATGGATTCGCATTGTCTGTTCATCGATGTACGGTTCCAATGCATTGTATGCGTACGGTAACTCAGGTGTTGTAAAAGCCATTTGATCCTCCTATGTTCTTGCGTAGTAAAACAAAGATACTAAAGCTGTACGCATAGATCAACAAAAGGCTCAAAGCATGAGTTCATCGGCTACCTGCTCGAGACTCCAGCGCTCAAGGACGGCCTGAGAATAGAGCGCGCTACGCGGCTCGTCATTCAGCACAACAAGCCCTGCCAGGCCGTCGTCGGCAAAGTAGAAACACTGGTAGGCCGCATCGGCTTCAATCTCCTCGATACGGTAGTTGTGCGGATCTCCCGGCATATTCATAGAGAACACATAGGTATCGAAGACGCTGGTCTTGAGACGGAACGGGCGGCGGTCGTACTTCTGGTGCGCTCCAGCGGCGTTCATACCGGCTGTCTCGCCCTGATGCTCGGCCGCACGCCACAGATAACTGATGCTGCCGTCGGGGTGCTCTGCCACATCTCCGGCAGCAAAGACCGATGGCGCGGAAGTCTGCAGATAATCGTCAACCACAACCCCGCGCTCGACACGTAACCCTGCGGACTCGGCGAGTTCGCTACGCGGCTGCACGCCAATGCAGACAATAACCGCATCGTAGACTCCTGAACTCTTGACCATCGATACCTCGAGTCCACCTTTGCGATTGGGCTCAAACGAGAGAATCTCGTCCTGAAACAGGAGCTTCACCTTCTCGCGTACCAGAATGTCTTCCATGATCTCGGCTGCTCGAGTGTTGAGCTGGCGCGGCATAAGTTGAGCTGTGGCACCCACCAGCGTAGGCTTCTTTTTCATCGCTACTACTTGATTAGCGATCTCCAGCGCCAGGACGCCCATGCCGTCGATCAGCACGCTACGTACCGATTTCAGTCCTTTCATCAGCCTCTGTGCGTCGCGCATGCTGCGCAGAACAAAGAACGAGTCTTCCTGGTGCGGACGAACAATCCTGGGGTACATCGGAGCGGCTCCACAGGCCAGCACCAGCGCGCGATATTGCAGCGTTTCTCCGCTGGCCAGCCGCAGCTCACGCTGCTGCGGCTCCAGTTCAACCACCGATTCGCCGCTACGTAGCGAGACATTATAGTCCCGAAACCACTGTTCTTCGCGCAGTTTGAAATGGCTGGTATCGAAACCGGACGCAATATGCTTGGACAGCTGCGTTCGCTTGTACGGAGCGTGGGGATCTTCATCCAGTAGCAGGATCTGCGCTGCAGGACTCTGCCGGTGCGCGCCCTCAACCGCTGCGATTCCCGCGCTACCGGCCCCCACTACTACGATGTCCCACACGGCTTGCATATCTCATCCCTCGCAGCTTGCTGAAATATTATTCTCCAGCTATAATATAGAGTAATTAGTTGTATTCCTCAATCACAATAAAAGGAAAGTCTGATGGCTGATCTCGGCACCACGTATATCGGTTTGACGTTGCCCAACCCGATAATTGTTTCCAGTTGCGGACTGACCGGAACGGCCAAAGGCATCAGGCAATGTGTCGAAGCCGGCGCCGGTGCGGTGGTGGTGAAGTCGCTTTTTGAAGAGCAGATCGACCTGGAGGTCAGTTCACAGCAAGAGCACTCAGACCTCTCAGCACACCCTGAGGCGTCGGAGTACATCCAGCAGATGGGAAAGCATCTCGGACCGAGTGCATATCTGAAGTTGATCCAGACGGCTAAACGCGAGAATCAGGTTCCGATCATCGCCAGCGTCAACTGCGTCTCATCGGAATGGTGGGTCGACTGGGCGCGGCAGTTGGAGAAGGCCGGAGCCGATGCGCTTGAACTCAATATCGCTATCATGCCGCGGAGTGCCGAGCAGTCGTGCGACGAAATAGAGAAGCGCTACGTGCGAATTGTCGAAGGCGTCAGTAAGCGAATCGAAATACCGATTGCGGTCAAGATTGGTCCCTACGCCACCTCGCTGCCGGCGCTGGCGCGCGCGCTGACCCGGGCCGGCGCAGCCGCGCTGGTACTGTTCAACCGCTTCTACCAGCTCGATGTCGATATAGACAAGCTGACCCCGACGCCTGGTTACCAGTTCAGCACCCCCAATGAGATCTACCAGCCGCTACGCTGGATCTCCGTGCTCAGCACCGTGCTCGACTGTCAACTATCCGGCTCTACCGGGGTTCACAGCGGCAAAGAGGCGGTGAAGCTGCTGCTGGCCGGTGCGCAGACGGTCCAACTATGTTCTACGCTGTACTGCAACGGCCTCGAGCGGCTCGGCGAAGTCCGTGACGAGCTCGACAGCTGGATGGAAACACACGGCTTTGCTTCTATAGCAGATTTTCGCGGCCATTTGGCACAGGTGGCGCGGAAAGAACCCGAGACGTTTGAGCGGCTGCAGTACATCAAGGCGCTTACCGGCGTAGGCTGACCAGCAGCTGCAGGATAAATCGCACCACAGAATCCCAGATTACTCGCAGGAGATTGCCCCGCGGAACCTCCTCGGTTGCCCGTAGCGGTATCTCCAGCAGCTCGTTACCTGCGGCGCTGATGCGGATCAGGCCCAGATTCTGGCCCAACGCTACCGGGGCCTCCACCTCATGCTGCTGTACAAGCTGGCCCTCGAGCCGGTCTCTGTCGCGCAGCGCCACCGTAAGAAGCCGCGGCCCGCGCTGCATCGAGTTGAACGACAGCTCAACCGTGCGCCGGTTTCCCTTCCAGACGCGCACCGCCTCGGGCAACGGCAGTTGCAGCTCAACGTTGTGAAAATGCTCGAATCCGTAGTCCAGAAGCAACGTGGCGTCACGGGCGCGGTTGCGCTCACCTTCGATGTGATTCTCGCCGGGCACACCCAGAAGCACCGCTATCAGACGGCGTCCGTCGCGCTGTGCGCTTAGCGCCAGATTGTAGCGAGACTGTCGGATAAAACCGGTCTTGACCCCGTCAACTCCGGGATAGCTCTGCAGCATCGAGTTGCGATTGTACTGTGTGATCGGCTGAGCCGCATCCGGCGGCCAGGTAAAGCGCTCCTGTGAATGGTAGTCGCGGGTAGCGTGCGGCCACAACTGCACGTAGTAGCGCAGAAACTGCGCAAACTCGCGCGCAGTAACCCGGTTGTCGGAACTCAATCCCGATGGCTCTTGAAACTCCAGTGTCGGCAGTCCCAACGCGCGCGCCTCGCGCGTCATCAGCTCAGCAAATGCCTCAACCGACCCCGCGGTGTGCTGTGCCACCGCCACAGCGGCGTCGTTACCCGACGGCACAGCGAGCCCCAGCAGCAATTGGCGCAGAGTGACCTCCTGCTGCGGGCCCAGAAACATCAGCGAAGACCCCGGCGGCATATTGACCGCCCAGCTCTCCGGTGCAACAGTCACCGGTTCATCGAGATCGACTTCACCGCGTTCAGCCATCGCAAAGACAACGTGCATCGCCACAACCTTGCTGAGACTTGCCGGTGGGATGACGATATCGGCGCCTTTCTCAAACAGTACCGCACCGGTCTCGGCATCCAGCAACAGCGCGGCACGCGCCATGACCTCAGGAGCCCGGGCCGCGGCGTACTGCATAGCCCACGGTTTGATGCGCGGAAGATCTGATTCAGCTGAAACAGGGCCACTGCTCAGCGCGAAAAACAGCAGGATGCTGCAGATTGGGAGTTTCATGCGTATCAGGCTAATGTAGCACCATTCGCGCTGCGCGTCACCCGCTGTGCTGAAGCTCGGTACTATGGCGGCAATGAGTGGCACACGAACATCGATGGGCGAGATGAGCATCAGAAGGCACAGGCGATGGGGATGATGAACGCGCCTAATGTGCATTTACGTTTCGAAACCGACGCGCTATGATGATTCCATGAAACGCACGGCATTGACGGTGGGGATCTTCGGCATCGGTCTTGACACATACTGGCCCCAATTCAAAGGACTCAAGAGCCGCCTTGAGGGATACCAGCGCGACATTGCTCAACAGATCGAACAGTCGGATGACATGAAGGTCGTTGACGCGGGTCTGGTGGATAGTCCGGAGCAGAGTCGTATCGCCGCGGCGTTGTTCCGCCAGTCCGAGGTAGACGTATTATTTTTGTATATCTCCACCTACGCACTCTCATCAACGGTGCTCCCGGTAGCGCAGGAGACAGGCGTACCGGTAATCGTTCTCAATATTCAGCCCGTACCTGCAATCGACTACGACTCTTTCAATCGCCTGGGCGACCGTGGCACGATGACCGGAGAATGGCTTGCTCACTGCCAGGCGTGCTGCGTTCCGGAGATCGCCTCAGTCTTCAATCGCGCCGGCATCGGGTACCACCTTGTGACGGGCTATCTCGGGGACGACCGGACCCAGGAAGAACTCAGGCACTGGGTCGAGGCGTCGCGGGTCGCCAAGACGATGCGAACAAACCGGCTCGGCGTGATGGGCCATTACTACGCGGGAATGCTCGATGTCTACACCGATATCACCCGCCAGATCAGCGCGTTTGGAGGTCATATCGACCTCATCGAAATCGACGAACTGGCGGAACTTCGTTCCGATGTTACCAAGGAGGAAACAGCAGCGAAGATCTCGGAATTCCACAGTGTGTTCGACGTATCGCCGG
>SKLB01000235.1 GCA_007123465.1 Spirochaetales bacterium | reverse complement strand
TTGGCCCTACCGAACCGAGGACCCAACGGCGGTCACCGGCCGCTCGACGCGACAGGCGCGCCGCGGCCTCGTTGATCTCCGCGCAGCGCTCTTCAACGCCCCAGTGCGCCAGTTTGAAGCGTGTTGCGCCAAAGCTGTTGGTCTCGAGCATATCCGCGCCGGCGTCGGCATACTGCTGCGCAATCCGGTAGACCTGTTCGGGATGGTCGATATTCCAGAGCTCCGGGCATGCACCGGGCTTCAGTCCGACACTCTGCAGCATGGTGCCCCATGCGCCGTCTGACACCAGTGGTGTCCTGTCTGCCAACGCGTCTACAATGGTTGTTCTGGACATCGCCATTCTCTCCTGCGCTACGGTATGCTGCTGGCTATTTTCCGGCCTTCGCTCGGCACCGCCTCTGCCACACGCAACGCCATGTCGACGCGGCCAAAGGGAGCCGAGATCTGGAAACCCTGTACCGCCGGATCGAGCGTGCGGCGCAGCTGCACGGCTATCTCGACTCCGAAATCCATACCTTCCTGCCTGGAACGCGCCTGAGCCATGCGCTCGATTACCGTCTTGGGTATGCTGATGCCGGGTACCTCGTTGTTCATGAACTCGGCGTTTCGGAGGCTGGTCAGTGGCCAGATACCGGCTATGATCGGGATTCTGATGTTGCGCTTCTCGATGTATTCCAGGAAGCGGAACATGTCGGCGGCGTCAAAGATCGGCTGCGTGATTGCCCACTCTGCTCCGGCGGCAACCTTCTGTTCAAACCGCTGCATCTCGTAGTCAAAGCTGCGGTGCACCGGGTTGACGCCCACGCCTATCGACAGCGCGGTTGGTTCGCCGATCGGACGGTTGCCGACGTCAATCCCGCCGTTCAGCTGGTGGGCCACTCTGGTCAATCCGATAGCATCGACGTCAAACACACCGGTTGCGTTGGGGTAGTTGCCGATCTTGGGCGGATCTCCGGTTATCAGCAGAACGTTGCGCAGTCCGATAGCGTGAATACCCAGCAGGTCAGACTGCATGCCGATAAGGTTGCGATCGCGGCAGGTGTAGTGCAGCACGGTTTCGATTCCCACGCGCTGCTCGATCATCACCGCGGCCAGCGAGGTACTCATTCTGGAACTGGCACGCGGTCCGTCGGGAATGTTAATGACATCCAGTCCCGCCTGTTTGACCTTCTGGGTCTTCTCCAGTAGCGGCGTCATGTTGACCCCGCTCGGTGGCAGTAACTCAAGCGCGTAGACTTTCTCTCCGCGCGCGATCTTGGCCGACCAGCGCGACTTGTCGGCAAACGCAACGCGCTGTTGCTCAGCGCTCGGCTCGCTTTCGGTCTCGCGCCGCGGCTTCTCAACGCTGATGCGCGTACTGCCGCCGGCGTGCATCGCCATGAAGTGGCGGTACGCCTGCGCCATGTTCCTGACGTGAGCCGGGGTTGTTCCGCAACAGCCGCCAACCAACAGGACGCCCGCCTGCAGGAAGTTGCGCGTGAACGTTGCCAGGTACTCGGGCGTACTCATGTAGATCATGCGCCCGTCAATCTCGCGCGGCAGTCCGGCGTTGGGTTTAACGCACAACGGCCTGGATGTCAGCGTCTTGATGCGCTCGATTGCGGTCAACGTTGGTTGTGGCCCAACCGAACAGTTTAATCCCACGATGTCGGCACCCCACTGGTCGGCACTGCGGATTGCCGTTTCCAGCGAGCCACCGTGCACCAGTTCTCCGGACAGGTTTATGGTCATTGACGCCGCAACCGCAAGCGCGGGAGCGGCATCCTTGGCGGCGCGGATTGCCTGTTCCAGTTCTACAAGGTCAGAGAAGGTCTCAAGGTAGATGAAATCAACCCCGCCCTGGAACAGGCTCTCGATCTGGAGGCAGAAGGCGTTGTACGCCTGTTCAACGCTGAGCGGCCCCCACGGCTCAACGCGCCGCCCCAGCGGCCCCACCGATCCGCCGACAAACAGCTCTTCGCCGGCCGCCTCGCGCGCCAGGCCGGCCGCCGCGATGTTGATTTCGCGGGTCTTCTCCTGCAGCCCGTGGCCGGCAAGCTTCAACTGGTTGGCTCCCCAACTGTTGCTCAGAAGCGCGCCCGAGCCGGCGTTGACGTAGTCGCGGTGCAGTCCGAGCACCAGCGCGGGATTGCTGAGGTTGGCCTCTTCAAAACAGCGATTGATGAATACGCCGCGGTTGTAGAGCTCGGTACCGGTAGCGCCGTCGAGCAACAGCGGGGCTCGTTCATCGATCTGTTTGCGGAATCTTTCTCTACTTGTCATAGGGTTGCTCTTGGGGTTGCTCTTGCACCGGACACGTAACGCAAGTATACGGAGGCCGGCAGCAGCGGTCAACACGCCGCTGAATCGTCGAGAAAAAAGGTCAAATAGCAGGATTGTGCCAAATTAGAAAGCAGATTTATAGCGTTGGGTGCTGCATCATGGTAGATTCTGCGCGTGCACGGCTGTCTGATTGCCGGCAATCCGATAACACCGAAACCACAAGGAGTTTCTCAATGACTGGTAGAGAGCGAATAGAGCTCGCCTTCGCGGGTAAGAATAGCGACCGCGTACCGTGGGTACCGTTTGTTGGATGTCACGCCGGAGCATTGATCGCTCAGAGCGCCGAGAGCTTTCTGAAGTCTGCTGATCTCATCGAGCAGGGTGTAGCCAGGGCGGTTGAGTTATACCGCCCCGACGGAATACCGGTAGTGTTCGACCTGCAGATCGAGGCCGAGGTTCTGGGATGCGGCCTGGTGTGGTCGGACGAAAACCCGCCGGCGGTTATAGATCATCCTCTGGCAAACGGTAGCGCACTGGCAGACCTCAGCGTTCCGGCTGCGGACGCCGGGCGGATTGCGGTTGCCATGCAGGCAGCGCGTCGGATTCGCGCCAACCATCCCGACCTTGCGCTCTACGGGCTGATTACCGGGCCGTTCACTCTGGCGCTGCACCTGCTGGGTACCGAGATATTCATGAAGATGTTTGACGATACCGCCTACGTGCACGAGCTGCTGAGCTTCTGCACCCGCGTCTGCAGGGCGATGAGCGGCTACTACATCGAAGCCGGCTGCGACATCGTTGCGCTGGTGGATCCGATGACCAGCCAGATCGGTCCCGAGCAGTTTGGCGAGTTTGTTCTGCCGTACGCACGCGACA
>SKLB01000355.1 GCA_007123465.1 Spirochaetales bacterium | reverse complement strand
CGATACGCTGCTTGATACGGTCGGTGATGTGCGGAATCACCTGCACCGTTCGGCCCAGGTAACGGCCCTCGCGCTCGCGCTGAATCACTTCCTGGTAGATCTGCCCGGTAGTAATCGAATTTGTGCGGCTCAGCGGCGACATGGTGTAGCGCGCGTAGTTACCGAGATCCAGATCGGTCTCCGCCCCGTCGTCGGTGACGTAGACTTCGCCGTGCTGATAGGGGCTCATCGTTCCGGCATCCACGTTGATGTACGGATCGATCTTCACCATCCGCACCGACAGTCCGCGGCACTCCATGAGACTGCCTAACGACGCCGCCGCGATACCTTTGCCCAGGCTCGAACAGACGCCGCCGGAAACAAATATGTACTTTCTCATGGGATTTAATTATCCCGGTTTGGGCCCGGGAGTGTCAATCGCCGGCGCCACGCGCAGCAACAGCTTTGCCTTACGCCGCGTATCGGCTATCATGCTGAACTATGAGCGCTGAAGCAGAATACGGGACACTCAAAGACGGCCGGCCGCAGCCATTTACTCCCGCGCACGTGCAGCGGGTTCTGGACAGCCACGGCCTGGGGCTGAACGTTGAGCACTTCGAACAGACAACTTTTACCAGCGAAGATGCCGCGCGCGCTATCGGCTGTGAGCTCGGACAGATCGCCAAGAGCATGTGCCTGATGGTAGACGGCACCCCTGTGCTGGTGGTAGCCTCCGGGGATCAGCGGCTATCGGATGCCAAGCTGGCGCGCCGCTACGGTGTTGGCCGCAAGAAGGTCAGAATTGCCGATGCACAGCAGTGCCTGGAGATCTTCGGCTATCCTCCCGGCGGGGTTGCTCCGGTAGGCCACCGCACAGCGGGCATCGAAATCCTGATCGATGAAACGCTCGGCCGCTGGCCTGAGATTCACGCCGCGGCGGGCACCTCGTTTGACAACTTTACGCTGACTTTTGAACAACTGCAGCAGATCACCGGCGGTACGGTGGTGGATTGTGTCAAGGAATAGCGCTGCATCTGCGGCTCACAGCGCCGGGATCGGCAGAACCTCTTCGCGCTGCCGGCCGGGGTCCAGACTGCTTTGCTGCCAGCCGGCAATCAGCCGCCGATCGACGTAGACCGGAGTTGCCGCACGGGCGCTGAGCGCCACCGCCTGCGCCGGTTGCAGCTCGAGCCGGAACAGACGTCCATCCTGCTGATAGTGGATCTCGGCTCGCGCTGCGGGGTTGGCGCTACCCGCCTGCGCGGCGGTGATTCGCGCGTACATCAAGCGGAACCCGTGGGCACGCAGAAACAGCTGCAATACGTCGCTGTTCTGCGGCGCATAGCCGTTGGCGTGCAGAATCACTTCGCCGGCCTGATGCGGCTCAACCTCAAAGGCCAGCCTCGCGGTACCGCTTGTTTCGGACAGCAGCAGCCGTGACCGGCCGGTGGCTTTATCAAACGAGACGCCGGTCACACCGAACCGGCTGTATGCAGCAGGGTTCATCCTAGGCAGCAATATAGCACTGGTGCGCCGGAAATCCACGATTGACACCACCTTCGCGAAAACATAGACTAAAATGTAGACTACCAAATAAACGTCCATCTGGCGGCCAATGTCTGAATTCTTGAGCGACGACGCGTTTGAAAAGTTCCGTGACCTGATCTACAACGAGAGTGGCATACACTTCTCGAGTTCGAACAGGACCATCCTCGAAAGCCGCCTGAAGGAACGCTTGCGCAGTTCCGGGCTGCCCGATGCATTGACGTACTACTCGACGATCTCGGCAGATTCGGACGAGCTGAAGATTCTGCTCGACTCGGTCACCACCAATCTGACGCGCTTCTTCCGCAATACCGCCCACTTCGAGACCTTCGAGTACTTTGTGATTCCGCATCTGATCAAAGCCAAGCGCAACCGCGGCGAAAACAAGCTGCGTATCTGGAGCGCAGGCTGCTCGACCGGCGAAGAGCCGTATACCATCGCAATGGTGGCCAGCGAGTTGCTTCCGGCGGGTATGCAGCTCGAGGTAATTGCCTCTGATATCAGTCTGAAATCGCTGATGGTAGGCAAACAGGGATTCTACGGCGAAAACCGCATCAGCGGCGTGCCGGAGCACTACCTCAAGCGCTATTTCAGCCGTACCGGCAACGGTTACCGCATCAATGATGATATCAAGAGCCTGGTCCGCTTTGACTATCACAACTTCAAGCACGACAGCGGACTGCGCGGCATGGATGTGGTGTTCTGCCGCAACGTTCTGATCTACTTCGACGAAGCTGCCCAGAAAGCCGCCGTAGGGCGCTTCTGGGACGCGATGGCACCGCAGGCGTTCCTGTTTATCGGGCACTCTGAGTCCCTGTTTGGCATGCAGACACGCTTCGAGTTCCTCAAGACCGACTGGGCGTGTATCTATCAGAAGAATACGGCGGGAAGCAGCGCGTGAGTAACGACACGGTCTCGGTTCTGGTAGTTGACGACTCGGCGCTGATGCGCAATCTGATTTCGAAGATTATCGAGAATGCTCCCGGTCTGGAAATGGCCGGCACGGCGATGAACGGCGTGTTTGCGCTGCAGAAGATCGAAAGGCTGCAACCCGACGTTATCGTTCTCGATCTGGAAATGCCGCAGATGGACGGTATCGGATTTCTCGAACAGCGCCGCACGCGCGCTATAGATATTCCGGTGGTGGTGCTCTCCTCGATAGCGCATAAGGGCGCGCATATAACCATGGAGGCCATCAGCCTGGGCGCATCGGACTTCTTGCTCAAACCGTCGGGGTCGGTGTCTGATGACATCCACAGCATAGCTACGCAGCTGACCGAGATGCTGCGCGGCTACGGCAGGGAATACCGACGACGCAAGGGGCGCAGCACAGCCGAGGCGCCGATGGCAGCGCATTTGGCAGCTGCCGCCGGCGCATCAGCCGTGCGGACTGTTGCGCCGACCGATGCCGCACCGTTGATCGTTGAACCGGTTGCCGCCGAGGCGCCGCCAGCGCAGACCGAGATTATCGCAATCGGCATCTCAACCGGGGGTCCAAACGCGCTGCGTAAGGTGTTTGCCGCGCTTGACGACGACCTGCCGGTACCGGTAGTGGTTGTTCAGCACATGCCGGCAGGCTTCACCGCCGAGTTTGCGCGCAGCCTCGACCGCATCTGTCCGCTGGAGG
>SKLB01000285.1 GCA_007123465.1 Spirochaetales bacterium | reverse complement strand
CCCAGTGTAGGCGCGCTCTTCTTCAACCGGGTTACCGCGAGCAGCAGCGGCAGTTCGGCGCAGAGCTCCGTCATCTGGTCGGACGCGTAGAAACTCTGCTTGCGCGGCCACTGCTCAACGTAGCGCTGTTCGGGATCCACCCAGCGTACCACCCGGGCGATCTCTTCCAGGCGGCTGCCCGACATCAAGTCCCCCTGCGCGGTAGTCACTCTGGCGCGCAGGCCGGTCAGATGCGGTGGTGTCTCAAAACCGGCCGCCCGGATAACCGGGGCAAACTCGCGCCACGGCAGTATCGCGATCTTCTTCTTGCCCTTGAGTGGCTGCAGGGTAAAAATGCGTCCGCCAATCTGGACCTGCCAGGTAGTCTCCCGGCCGCTCTTCTGCTCGCGCGCAACCTCGGTGGCCTTGCCGCGTTTCTGTGTACCCGCTTTAGCGCCAGCGGTCAGCTCAAAGGCCAGCGCCGGTGAAATATGCTCCAGCCACTCCTTGCGCAGCGGAGAAACCGAGCGGGCGAACATCTTGCTGGTGCGAACGATCTCGCCGGCCACGATGTAATCGGGGTTCTGGCGGAACATCACCGAGCCGGGGTGGATCTGGATGCGCGCGGCGGTCAGACTGCGGTAGTGACCGCGACCGGTGCGCACACAGACAAACTGGATCAGGCCACGTGATACTGCGCACAGATAGTCAGACAGCGAGCCTCCGCTTGTAATCGGTACTCCCAGCGCGGAAACGATCTCCTCGAGCTGAGTCTTGATGTTGTGGATCTCTGCCATGGTGCGCGTATCCAGGTAGCGGCGCTCGCAGAACTGTTCGCGTTTGTCACTGGAGCGGAAGGCGCGGTAGAGCTTCAGGTACGAGACAAAGTCACCCAGATCGTCGCGGTAGTGATGGTGTGCTCTGCGTGCGGCGGTCTCTTCCCCCTGGGGCAGCAGAAAAGGGGAATTTGCCGACAGGAACGCGGTGGCAATCAGGACCTCTTCAATGACCTCGGGATAACGGCGGACTGCTTCAACGATCATGCGTGAGTGGCGCGGGATCAGCGGAAAGGCCGCCATCATGCGTCCAATTTCCGACAGGGTGTTGTCCTCGCTCAGAGCGTCCAGCGACTGCAGCGTCTCAACCGCGCCGGCGATAGCGCCGCGGCCCGGGGAAGAGATGAAATCAAACGAGGTAAACTCCCGGATTCCGAGTTCGGCCATGCGCAGCACCACTTCCGAAAGGTCGGTGCGGTAGATCTCCTCCAGCGTGAACAGCGGCCGGCGTTCAAAGTCGTCGCGGGAGTAGAGCCGGTAGCAGATTCCCGGCCGTGTGCGCCCGGCACGACCGCGGCGCTGGTTGGCGGAAGCCCTGGATATCGGTCCTTCCTCCAGCGCCGAGGTAAAGGTGCGCGGATTGTAGAAATTCATCTTGGCCAGCCCGCTGTCGATTACCGTGGTGACTCCGTCGATAGTCAGACTGGTCTCGGCGATATTGGTGGCAACCACAACCTTGCGTTTGCCCGGCGGCGGCGCGGGAAAGACCAGGTCCTGTTCCTCTTTGCTCAGCCTGCCGTACAGCGGCAGAATCTGCAGCGTCTTACGGATCGGAAGATCCTGCAGCGTTGCGATGCAATCTTTGATCATCTGTTCGCCGGAGAGAAAGATCAGCACATCGCCCGGGCGCTTTTCTTCTTCGGTTTTGAGCATGATATCGCCGATCTTGTACATCAGTGCCTCGTAGCTGTCCGACGGCGGTACATCGTAGACTACCGTGACCGGGTACATCGGTGCATCGATTCTGACCACCGGACACGAGTCAAAGTACTCGGCGAAGAGCTCGGCGTTGATAGTGGCCGAGGAGACAACCACGCGAAAGGCGGGACGCTCGGCCAGAACGCGCTTGAGCAGGCCCAGGATGAAATCGATATTCAGGCTGCGTTCGTGGGCTTCGTCAACCACGATAGTGCTGTAGTTTGACAGCATGTAATCGGCTTTCATCTCCTGCAGCAGGATACCGTCGGTCATGATCTTGATCCGCGTTCCGCTATCGGTGGTGTCCTCAAAGCGCATTTTGTGGGCTACCAGGCGGTCGGAGCGTTGCAGCTGGCGTGAGAGGAACAGAGACACCGATACGGCGGCGATACGCCGCGGTTGAGTGATACCGATGACTCCACCGTTGCTGTAACCGGCTTCGTGCAGGATCAGCGGCAGCTGGGTGGTCTTGCCGCTGCCGGTGGGACTCTCTACCACCACCACCGGGCTGGCGTCCAGCGCCGCCAGGATCCGGTCTTTCTGCTGGTAGACCGGCAGGTCTCGGGGATTCATACGCCCGGATTACCCGGAGATGATCCGGCGCACGGTCTTGAGCGCGTCATCCATCGAAAGCCCACTGTGGTTGGCGCGCCGGGCAAGATCCTTGACGGTTACCACGCCCGCAGCGCGCTCCTCGGGGCCGCAGATGACGGCAGTCGGAATGCCCTTCTTCTCGGCAAACGCAAACTGGACGCCGAGCTTGCGCGCTTCTGGGTAGACCTCAGCCGAGAAACCAGCCGCGCGAAACCGCTCGGCAATTGCGTGGTAGTGTCCGATGTCCGTTTCATCGAATGCCAGCACCAGGAGGTCAACCGCCGAAGGCTCGGCCGGGCGGCTCTGGAGCTCTTCCAGTGCCGCCAGCAGGCGGTCCAGGCCCACCGATGAACCCACGCCGGGCAGCTGTTCTTTGGTATACAGCGATGCAAGGTCATTGTAACGTCCACCGGAACAGACCGAGCCGATTTCCGCTGCATCGTCCAGAAATGTCTCGTAGACAATTCCGGTGTAGTAATCCAGTCCGCGCGTGATCGACGGATCGAGACGGATGTGGTCCTGAATTCCTACCGCCGCTGCGGCTTCCAGCACCGCCTGCAGCCGTCCGGTGTCGTGGTCATTGTGGCCCGCCAGTGCAACCAGCGAGGTCAGTACTTCGCCGGCCGTGCCGGTAGCAGTGATGAACATCAGGATCTGAGCCGCCCGCTGCAGATCAAGCAGCTGTGTCAGTTCCTCTCGCACCGCCTCTTCGCCTATCTTTTTCAGCTTGTCTACGCTGCGCAGTATTTCGCCGGACTTCGGGCCAGCGCCGAGGGTTTCGAGAAAGCGATTGAAGATGGCACGGTGTGACAGGTGAACCCGAAAATCGTGTACGCCGAGCGCCTGCAGCGAACGCACCATCAGCAGCAGAATCTCAAAGTCAGCCGAGGCGCAATCAACTCCTACAATATCGAAGTCGCACTGGGTAAACTCGCGGTAGCGTCCGCGCTGTGTATTCTCACCGCGGAATACCTTGGCGATGTGATAGCGCTTGAACGGGAGGTAGAGTTCGTTGCGATGCTGCGCCATGTAGCGCGCAAACGGAACGGTGAGGTCGAAACGCATCGATACATCGCGTCCACCGTTATCCTCAAAGCGATAGATCTGCTTGTCGGTCTCGCCGCCGCCCTTGCCCAGCAGCACGTCGCTGTACTCCAGTATCGGTGTGTCAATCGGCAGGAAACCGTGTTGACGAAACACGGCTTGCAGCGTCTCTTGAACCGCTTTGCGGCGGCTCTCCTGCTGGGGAAGAAAATCCCTGAAACCTTTCAGTATGCGGGGCTCAATTCGTTCTTTCATGGCTGTTACTCACTATGCCCGGTTAGACTCTCTCTTGCAAGACGCGTATGGCGTTGCGCCACATGTGGAATGAAACGCTGCGACGCTGCGGAACAAAGCTGTAGAGCTTGCCGCGATAGTAGAACTCGAGCTGCGCGGAGAGCTGCACATTGAGCCCTTCGAGCTGGCTCAAATCAAAGCTGATCGGTTCCGCTGTCCGGCTATTGGTCCGCGTAACGGCTGAGGGACGAAACAGCAGACGGTCGCAGTCCAGCTGCAGTGTGCCGGGGGGCAGCGGCCTCAGGCGGCGGCTGCGGTAGCCGACTCCGCCGCGAACGACAACCGGGCCCAACAGCGGGCGCGAGTGTTGCAGACGCCGCTGTTTGACCCAGCAACGGAATAACGGTTGCTGCCAGAGGTTCCACTGGCGCACGGTTGGCGGTGGTGCTTGATCTGCGGGCCGTTGCGGCCGCAGCAGGCCGCGACTATCAACGCCAACCCGGTAGCCGCAGGCAGTGCAGAACAGCAGGTTATCGCGCGAGCGCAAACGCCCGACGCAGTGGCAGGCGGGGCAGACGTGCAGCACGTGCTCCAGGGTTTCGGCACGCCGCCGCCCGCAGAAGCGCCGCAGATGCCGTTGCTGCGCCGCCCAGTCGTCGTGGCCGATGGCGTCGGTCAGCCGCTCTTCGATCTGCCTCAGTGTCAGCGAGCGCAGTTCCGCGGCCTCGAAGGTGAGACGAAACTCAATGGTCAGGCGGCCGCGACGCGGGTGGCGTGCCCAGCGCGGGTGCGAGACGTGCCCGCCGTCAAAGACCGCGGTGACCACCGGTATGCCCAGCAGGCGCACCAGTTTGGCTGTGGCCGGCATGATTTGCAGCGGGCCACCGTCCCAGGTGCGCTCACCCTCAGCAAACAGGCTGATGATCTCGCCGCGATCGCGCAGCCGCAGCAACTGGCGCACCGCCTCGAGATCGGAGATTCCTTTGGATTTGGGTATTGCGCCCACCATACCGAGCAGCGTTCTCAACAGCGGTGTGCGGAAGTTGGTATCGGCGGTCAGGAAATAGACCGGCCGCGGAGCAAAGGTCGCCAGCATGAACGGGTCCCAATAACCCGCGTGGTTCGGCAGAATCAGGAAGGGCGGGTTGACCGAGTGCAGCAGGTGGCGATTGCGGGTATGGATATTGAATCGCAGGCGCAGCCAGGTTCCCAGTGTCAGTTGAAGCAACCGGTAGAAGAATCGGTCGGCACGTATTCTCTGCGCGTTGCACGCCATTGTGCCACCACTGTAGCCAAAAGAAGAAATGTTGACTACTTGTATGCTTTGCTTTAAAACAGAAGTCGCACGGAGGCGCCACATGAACTTTTCCTGGTCGCTGTTTATAAACCTCGGCGTGATATCGGCCGCCTTGATTCTCGCCACGCTGATCAGGGCCAGAGTGCGGTTCTTTCAACGCTACCTGATACCCAACGCGCTTACCGCCGGTTTTATCCTGTTGCCGCTATATAACTTTGTGTTTCCCCAGCTGGGCATATCGTCGGCCGGGCTCGGTGAGCTGGCTTATCATCTGTTGAGTATTTCGTTTGTGGCCATGGCGCTGCGCAAGGCGCCTCCCGGCGGGACGCGCGGTGACAAGCGCATTTTTTCTACCAGCATAGCGGTGCTGTCGCAGTACGCGCTGCAGGCGGCACTGGGCTTGCTGCTCACGCTGGGCTTCATCGTTACGCTGATGCCGGATCTGTATCACTCGTTTGGCTTTTTGCTGCCGTTGGGTTTTGTGCTCGGACCTGGGCAGGCTTTTGCCATCGGCTCCGGCTGGGAGATGTCCGGTATAAGCGGCGCCGGCAGTGTGGGACTGACCTTTGCCGCGCTCGGTTTTATAGTTTCCTGCTTTGGCGGCGTCTTTCTGATCAATTACGGAATCAAGCGCGGCTGGCTCGACAAGCGCTTTGTTGACGTGCTGAACGCACAGGGCGTCAAGACCGGTGTCTACGCGCGCGACGCGGTGAAGCCGGTGGGATCACACCTCACCACCGAGACCGAAGCGATCGACTCCATGACGTTTAATACTGCAATAGTGCTGCTGTGCTATTTCTCGGCCTACCTTTTTCTGCAAGGCGTTACCGCGGCTCTGTCGGTTATCGGGCCGCTGGGCCAGGAGCTTGCGGTCAACTTGTGGGGCATCAGTTTCATCTTCGCGTCGTTGATCGGGCTGCTGTTCAAGGCTATCTTCTTTGGACTGAAGCTTGAGTACATCCTGGACAACGCTACGCTCACCCGCGTTGCCGGACTCTCGGTTGATTTCATGGTCACCAGTGCGATTGCGGCCATCTCGCTGGTGCTGGTGTCGCGCCTGATTGTGCCGATCCTGGTGCTCTCGCTGGTAGGAACGGTGGTGGCGTTGCTCACCGTTCCGTGGATGTGCTCGCGCATTTTTCGGGACCACCAGTTTCACCGCATGTTGATTATCTTTGGCGTTTCCACCGGTACGCTGTCAACAGGCCTGGCGCTGCTGCGCGTCATCGATCCGGATTTTGAGACACCGGTGGCCTCCGATTACGCCTACGCGTCCGGGATCACGTTCATGCTTGCCATACCGTTTATTCTGTCGATCAACCTGCCGGTGCGCGCATTCATAACCGGCAATATGCTGTTCTTCTGGATTGCGCTTGCGGTCAGTGTCGGGTATCTGCTGTTTGTGTTCATCAGCTACGTACTGCTGTCGCGCGCGCGCGCCTTTGCGCGCCCGGCGAGCCTCTGGCTCGAACAGCCGGATAGCGAACAGAGACGCCGGACCGCCTGACGGTGTGCGCGGCGAGCCTGTGCGGGAACGGCTGTTCGGCGCTGCTGTTCGATGTGTCGATGCACCCGCTGGAGGTGCTGTACTTGCGCCGCATCCGGCGTCGGTTGATCACGCAGGCCGCCGGGCGCGTATTGGAGGTGGGCTGCGGAACCGGGGTTAACCTGCCGTTCTTTGGTTGGCAGCGGATCGAACAGCTGACGCTGGTGGACCTCGAGTTTCCGCCCTCGCTGCGCGACTACGCGTTTCCGCATGCGGTGGATGTACAGTTTCAGCGGCAAAGCGTCGAGCAGCTGGAGTTTGCTGACAACAGCTTCGATGCGGTTGTATTCAGCCTGGTGTTCTGCAGCGTTGCGGATAACCGGCGCGGCATGGCCGAACTCCACCGAGTGCTGACGCCCGGCGGGTGCATATTCTTCATTGAGCACGTGTTGCCACCGTCTCGGCTGCTGCGCACTCCAATGCGTGCGCTCAACCCGCTATGGCGCAGGCTCAATAGCGGATGCAATCTTACGCGCGAGACGGTCCGGCTTATCGAGCAAACCGGATTTGTCATAGAAGAGCTGGAGCGCTCGGCGCGTGGAGTCCTGGTGTCGGGGATCGCACGCAAGGCGCACGCTAATCTACGGGAGTGATTCGATGCAGCTGAGAGAGAATCTTTACACCCGAACCGGGTGGGAGATTGAGGAACAACGGTTTGACGCCGAGCAACTCGTTACTAACGGCAGTAACTACATGGTGGGGAACGGCTACCTCGGCTACCGGGGAACCTTCCCCGAGTGGACCAGAAGCGAGTACGTGGGCTGTACGGTAAGCGACACCTACGACAGCGCCGACGGTACCTGGAAAGAGCTGTGCACCGTACCCAATGGGCTCTATCTGCAGGCCACAATCGGTGGCCGCCGGTTGTCGGTCTTCGAAGGATCGCTGGAGGCGTACCGTCGCAGCCTGGACTTCCGCTACGGGGTGCACTCGCGCACGCTGCGCTGGATTGCGCCAGAAGAATCTGACGCCGTCTGCGCTGAAGTCAGTGACCGCCGGTTTGCCAGTTATGACAATCTGCATCTGCTGGTTGCGCGCTACGAGGTGCAAAGCGCACACCCGATCCAGATCCGCCTCGGGATAGACGGTGAGGTATGGAGCCTCAACGGTGAGCACTTCTCGAGCTACTCGGCGCGCGCACATCAGGATTGTCTGGTGGTCGAGACCGTGACCGGAGAGTACGGTGTCAGCGTGGTGGTGGCGCACGCGTGCCGTCTGGTTGGCGGCCCGCGGCCGGCGAGCGAAGAGGTGCGCCTTGAAGAGCGCAGTGCCTATCGTGATCTGGCATTCGAACGGTCCGATCAGCCGCTGGAACTCGAATACTACATGTCGGTCTATTCTTCCAACGATGTGGCAGACCCCGCGGCCGCCGCCGCGGAGGCCGCGCGTGCGGCTATGCGTAGTGGTTACCAGGAGCTCTACCAGCGGCACTGCGCCGTCTGGGATCAGAAGTGGGCCAGAAGCGCCGTGCAGATCGAGGGAGATGCAACGGCTGAGACTCTGTTGCGCTACAACACCTACCACAATCTGATTGCCACCCCGGCGCACACCGATCACCTGCCGATCGGCGCCCGCGGGCTATCGTGCCAGGCCTATCAGGGGGCCGCATTCTGGGATCAGGAGATCTTCAACCTGCCGATGTTTCTGTTTACCGATCCGACGGTAGCACGCAGGATTCTGGTCTACCGTCATCGAACCCTGGACGGTGCACGCAAGAAGGCGCGTGATCTCGGCTATCGCGGTGCGTTCTACGCCTGGGTAAGCGGTGACAGCGGCGAGGAGATCTGTCCGTCGTACTTCTTTGTTGATGTTCTGTCGGGGCGCAAGATTCGTAACCACTTCAACGACTGGCAGATTCATATTTCGCCGGATATCGCCTTCACCGTCTGGCGCTACTACGCGGTGACCGAAGATCTGCAGTTCATGCTCGAATACGGCGCCGAGATGGTATTCGAGATCGCGCGTTTTCTGGTGTCGCACGCCTATTTCAAACGCGACAAGAACCGCTTTGAATTCATTCGTCTGCTGGGCCCCGACGAGTACCACGAGAACGTTGATAACAACGCGTTTACCAATTACATGGCGCGTCACGCGATCTGGGTGGCGCTGCGGACATGGGAGATGCTTGAGGAACAGCATCCGCAAAGGCTGGAGGAGCTGGTGCGCGCAATCGGCATGAACAGCGACGAGGTTGATGAGTGGCGCGCGATGCATAAACTGATCTATATCAAGCCGGTAGATCCGCAGACCGGATTGATCGAACAGTTTGATGGCTTCTTTCAACTGGAAGATATCCTGCCCGGGGACCTGCAGCAGCGCCTGATCGATCCCGGTGAATACTGGGGTTGGCCCAACGGAATTGCTGTTCCAACCCAGGTGGCCAAGCAAGCCGACGTGGCTCAGCTGTTCATGCTGCACCCGGACGCCTACGATACGGCAACCATGCGCGCCAATTATGACTACTATGAGCCGCGCACGCAGCACGGATCGTCGCTCAGCCCGTCGGTATACGCCGTAGTTGCCGCCTGGCTCGGTTATTCGCAGAAGGCGTACGACTTTTTCATCCGCTCAGCCACGGTGGATCTGTTCAACACCAACAAGGCGGTCAGCGGTGGTACCTTCATCGGTGGTATTCACACTGCTGCCTGCGGCGTGGCGTGGCAGATTGTGGTGATGGGGTTTGCCGATATGCGCCTGGTGAACGACGAGCTCCGGTTTTCACCACGGATGCCCCAACATTGGCAGACAGTGCGCTTCTACGTCGAGCTGCGTGGCGCAAAACTCAGTGTGGCGATAACGCCCAACTCGCTTACGCTGAATTCGGAGGCTTCGAGCCAGGCTTCAGTAGCCTGCGCGGTGTTTGAGTCGCGCGTGCAGGTAGCTCCCGGTACTACCCACACGCTGCGATTTGATGAACCGGCCGGACGGTAGTATACTCTAATCAAGGAGGGCACGGGTATGGAAGCCATTGATGCGTACACGCCGGCCGCCTCAAACATGGCTGCGGTCGAGCCCAATCAGGCAGCCGACGCCGTTGCGGCCGAGCAACAGGCCGCGGCAGACAACAGTGAGCCGCCGGCAGAACCGGCAGCCGACCCGCAGGTCGGACAGGTGGTTGACGAGTACGTCTGAGAAGCGTGCGCGCCGGTAGCTGCCCGGCTGCAAGCCGTAACCGGCCGTTGATCACCGGGCCTGACTGCGCGGTGTGAAAATTGTCTGAAAGATCTTGTCTCGTACCGATTCCCTGATTGAGGTGAAGCGCAAGTGCAGCGTCTGCCCGTTGTTTGAAGTACGGACGACCTCGCCGATCACCTGCAGGCGGTCTGTGGCGTTTGCCGCAAACCGCAGCTCGAGCCGGTCACCGGCTTTGAATTTCTGCTGTGGATTTTGCATGCTGGCGCCGCCGCCGCCGAGATCCGCAAGCGTAGACTGCAGCGCCGGTTGATCCGATTCTGCGCGCTTGACCAGTACCGGGATGCTCACGTTACGCCGGAAGTACTTGCGCTGCTGATAGCGGGTCAGCGATTCAGAATGACGCAGCGACAGGACATTATCTTCTACGTTCTGGACCACGGTGTGGATCTGGAAAATACCCGCGTGACTCTGGTAGAAGACATCTACCGTGGAGCCGACTTTGAAATGCTCTGTGGGCGGTACAACCACGCGGAAGGCGTGCGGCTCGGGCGACATCACGCGGCCGCGTATCGGGCGTTCTCCCTTGGCGCGACGCACGAAGACTGTGCTGGCCTCGGGCAGGTGAACCGTTGAATTAGGGGCTTTTTCGCGGTTCTGGGCAAACCCCAGGTGCAGCCGCAACGCGGCTATGGCGTCTGCAGGCGCCTCGTCCTGTTCCATCACCTTCTGCGCACAGGAGTTGAACATCCACTCGTTTTCCAGCAAAAGGTATTTGTCGTCGCGATTCGGCAGATAGAGAGCCATCCGTTCCAGAATTGCCACCCACGATGGCGGCAGTTTCAGCTGTTCGACTTTTTCTTCAAAGGCAGCCTGGGCGCGGCGGCCACGCTCCTTGCGGTACCGGCGCCGCTCGAGTTGGACATAGACCAACGACCCGCCTATCAGCACTATTAGCCCGGCGACAACGATCAGTATCTCAACCGGACGCGCGCGGTAGGCCTCCATGACGCGCCGGATCACCTCGCGTTGCCCGTCTTGCACCTGCAGTAAATACATGATACCTCGTTACACAGTATAACACAGAAGGAAGGGCTATGTTACTTGCGATCGATATCGGCAATACCAACATTGTCATCGGTGTGTTCCGTGACACGGCGGTGGAGTGTCATTTTCGAATCCAGAGTGTCCATGACCGGATGGCCGACGAATACCGACTGGCGCTATCGGGGCTGCTGCGCGAGGCCGGTGTGGATCCGGGCGCGGTCGATTCGGTGGTGGTTTCGAGCGTTGTGCCATCGCTGACAGAGTCGGTGCAGACAGCGGTACTTGAGTTGACCGGCGTGGAGGCCCTGGTGGTGCGTCCCGGGATCAGGCTCAACGTCTCTATAGGCATTGGCAATCCGGCCGAACTCGGTAGCGATCTGGTAGCCAACGCGGTGGCCGCGTACGCGCGTCTGGAAACCGCGTGCATTGTGGTTGATTTCGGCACCGCGCTGACGTTTACTGCGGTATCGGCAGATGGCGCTATTATGGGAGCGGCGATAGCACCAGGGCTCAACACCGCGGCGCAGGCGCTGTCCAGCGGCACTGCGCAGTTGCCCGAGATCGACCTGAGTGAACCGCATAGCGCGATTGGTACCGATACCGCAAGTGCGCTGCGTGCGGGAATTGTAATGGGTTACGAAGGACTGGTAACGCACGTAGTGACGCAGATAAAGCGCGAGATCGGCGGGCAGGTCCACGTGATTGCGACCGGCGGTCTGTCCGAGCAGATGGCGTCGCGGCTGACGGTTATAGACAGTGTCGATGCGTGGCTCACGCTCGACGGTCTGCGTGTGATTGCCGAGCTGAACCGGTCGTCCGTAAAGGATGCGTCTACCCGCGCGACGTAGCGGCCCTCGGCGGGGTCCAAAAGCACATTTTTGGCACCAGTCAATAAGAATCAGGACCCTGTTGCGGCGTTGATCAGCGCCTTCAGTTCCTCAACCCCGAGCTGTTCTTTTTCCAGCAGCGCTTCGGCTATGTTGTTCAGTGTCTTGCGATGCTCGGTAATCAGGTCCTTGGCCGCCTTGTAGGATTT
>SKLB01000237.1 GCA_007123465.1 Spirochaetales bacterium | reverse complement strand
TCTATGTATATCGACTTCACCCGCCCGTGTCAACCGACGCTCTGCGGCACATCGTTGAGAAACAGCTCCAGCTTAGCGCACATGGATGAAATGGCGCTCAATGTACTCGATGCGTGCGCGTGACCGCTCCCAGTAGCGGCTCAGCGGGAACTCGTCGGTAATGCGGCGATAGTAGGATAGCGAAACGCGCAGGTTGCGGCTTTCGGCGTCGGTTTCGTAGAGCCGTGCCAGCTGGTAGAGCAGCGCGTCGGTATCGGCCGCGGCATCGGACCGGCCTTCTGTTGCGCTCTCGTTCATCGCCAGACGGCGCTGCAGCAGATCGAGCGCGTTGTTGGTTTGATCATTTGCCAGCGAGTACTCGGCCAGCCGGGTTACCTCTGCCACCGCCGGTGCTTCGCCGTGGTCCAGCATCTGCTGCGCGTAATCTACCGCCTCCGAGTAACGAGAACTCTGGAACGCCAGATCGAACAGGCCACGGCGCGCCTGACTGCCGAGCGGCTGCTCCAGTGATCGGTTGCGTCGCCACAGCGCGGCGGCCTGTTCGAGGTCTCCGCTATCGAAGGCGGTGCGCGCGGCTGTTGCGACCCGCTGTGGGTCATCGGGTATCGGCGCGGTGTCGGCGACGAGCGGTAACTCGGGAGTTATAACCGGCGCGGTGTCTTCGGTGGACTGCTGCGGGTTATCTGATACGTCCAGGCCGATCAGTCTGTGTTCAGCCGTCCCGTGACTGAGATCCTGGCGCTGAAACCGCAGGGTATAGCCGCCTGAGTCCGGCGCGCGGAGAATAACCTCGGTGTCACCGTCAATGCTGCGTCGCCGGCGGTACTCGACCGCAGCCCCCGGCGCCTGGTTGTCTCGATCAGCGCCGATGAATACCCAGCCGCGACCGTCCAGGCGCACACTGAACTCGCGGCCCGGCTCGGCTGACACTCGCCGCTGCACCGCCACCGGTTGCGCAGCCGCCGCTATCGTAGGCTGCGGCTGCGGCCGGGACTCCGGTTGGGGCTGGGATTGGCCGCGGGCCGGTTGCGGCTGCGCAGCCGAAGGCGCAGCGGCCGGATGGCGCTCGGCGGTTGGCTCGGTTGCCGACGGCGTAGTGCTGCTGCTGTGCGCGGTGCCTGAGGGCTGCGTGGCATCGGCCAGTCGCGGCAGCGGTAGCTCCTGGCTCAGGCGCAGAGCCGGCCGCGCGGTGGCCCGCTGATCGGTACTCGGCGCAGGCTGAACGTTTGCTACCGGCGCAGAAGACGCGGCGCTGCCGGGCTGTGATTGAGTTACGCGCGGTTCGGGCAGCTTGACAGCCGGTGGTCGGGCTGCAGCAGGGTCTGGCGGGTTGAGCGGCATCTCGATTGGACAGGTTGCAGCCGGTTCTGCAGCATCGCCCGGCGGCGCTATGGCAGTTGCTGCGCGCTGCGGAGCGATCGGCTGTGGTGCTCCGGCGCATCCGATGAGGACAAAAACCGTGATAAGTGCGAACAGTAATAGTTTCACCATGACCCCTCCCTGCATGGTGCGACGCTGTTGCAGGCCTACGGAACCTCCGACAGCAACTCCCGTATTAATCTTCGGTTGGTTTCCGAAAGATATTCAGCCCCAACCTGGGCGGTGTCGATCCAGAAGCGGTCGACGTCTTCGGCGCTCCAGCGCTCGCGTGGCGGCCGGAACCGCTTCCAACTCCACTGCTGCAGCCGCTCGGCTTCATTGGGCATCTCGATAGTGGTAAGGTCGATGGGAACCAACAGGCGCGGCGCTGCAGGCTCCGGAGTTTGATGCGTTGTTTCGGGGGCGGCGTGGGCCTGCGGAGAGCGCAGCGCCAGATAGAGCAGCGTGCCGCCAAAAGAGACAGCGGCCAGAATCAGCGCCGCCAACAATATTCGCACCAGTGGTATGTCAATTGCGCGACGGGCCACCGACTGCTTCCTTTTCCCGATTGTCGACGCGCACCGAGACTACCTTGGAAACTCCCGGTTCTTCCATGGTAATCCCGATCAACGTCTTGGCCGCGGCTACAGTCTTCTTGTTGTGGGTTATGATCACAAACTGGGAACTCTGAGCAAACTCGAACAGCATATTGACGAAGCGTCCGACGTTGCTCTCATCGAGGGCTGCATCGATCTCATCCAGCAGGCAGAACGGCGAAGGCTTGACCATGTAGGTGGCAAACAGCAGTGCAACCGCGGTCAATGAGCGTTCACCACCGGAGAGCAGTGCAATATTCTCCAGTTTCTTGCCCGGCGGTTGTACCAGGATATCGACGCCGGATTCGAGCACGTTCTGTGGGTCTACCAGCTTGAGTTCAGCGCGGCCGCCGCCGAAGAGCCTGCGGAACATGGTGTGGAAGTTCTTGCGGATGCGTTCGTAGGTATCGGTGAACAGCTCGGCGGATTCGTGCTGGATCTCCTGCGTGACACGAATCAGGTCAGCTTTGGCGCGTTTGAGGTCATCGAGCTGGCCGTAGAGGAAATCGTAGCGTTCTTTTACCTCGGCAAACTCTTCCGGCGCCATCAGATTGACGCTGCCGAGCGTGCGCTCCTGCTCGCGGCGCTGCGCTAGTGTGTCGCGCAGCTGCTTGATGCCGAGGCTGCCGAGCTCGAAGATGCGTGATTCGTACTCGCTGAGATCCTGCGAGTGGCGCTCGCGGAAGTTTTCGTAGATGTTGCGAATTTCGGCGTTGTTCTCGGCTGCCGCAACCTGCAAGCGCTCGACCTGCGACTGGGTACGGCCGAGGTCTTCCATGATCGACTTCAGCGTCTTCTCCTTACGCAACAGGTCGGCGTTCTTGCTGCTGATCCCGTCTTCGAGCTGTTTGAGCTCGCGCTTGAGGCCGGCTTCGCTATTCTCGAGCTCGCTGCGTTTTGCGGTCAGCTCCGTGATACGCGCGTGAGTCTCTTCAACGCGGCGCTTCTCTTCGGCCAGGTGGTGCTCCACCTCTTCAATGGCGCCGCGCGTGTTGACGCGCTCCTGGTTCGAGCGCTGCAGGTCCCCCTCGAGGGCGGTAAGCTGCGCACGCATGCGTGCCAGATTGACGCGCAGTTCCTCGAGCGTGCGTCGATAGTCATCGATCTTGCGCTGCAGGGCCTGGTTTTCCTCGTTTCGCTGTGCTATCTCTTCGCGTGCCTGTCTGACGCCGCGGCGCAACTGCTGCACGCGCTCATCCATCT
>SKLB01000176.1 GCA_007123465.1 Spirochaetales bacterium | reverse complement strand
GCTGGTCCGTGCCGGCAGTTGTCGCAAGCGCAGCTACGCTATGGATGCTGCCTTTACACTCACGGCGGCCGAGGCGAGCGGCCGATCTGTTCAGAGCGTGCTCCTCTATCGCCCGCGCAAGGAATACGTTCGGGGGCCGCGGCTATGCGCCGCTGAACTGATGATTTGTGACGACATCACCGTGGCGGCACGGCGGCTGCTGCCCGAAGTTCAGTTGGCGCTGCAGCAGATAGCCGCGATCAGCGCCGATGCAGCCTCTGTTGAAGCGGATGATCTGAAGGCGTGCGGGTGCCGCGGGCAGTGCAGTTACTGCGGCGCTGAGGCCGCGGTAACACTTGCCGTCGATGATCCGCGAACGCTGTTTCTTGGCAGACGTAAGGGCAGAGAGCTCGTACAGGCCGGGGTTGAGTCACTGCTTGGACTGCCGGAGAGTGTCACATTGACACCCCGACAGCGTATTCAGATCGAGGCAATCCGCCAGAGCCGGCCGCACGTGGACCGTCCTGCACTGTGCGGGTTTGCCGCGCAACTGCGTTACCCGCTGCGATTTCTGGACTTTGAAGCGTTTTCACTACCGGTACCGCCGTACCCGGATACGCGCGTGTGGGAGCACATACCCTATCTCTATACGCTGCAGACGGTAGCAGAGCCCGGTGCGGCGGCCGAGCAGACTCACTTCTGTGGCAGCGCCCCCGGTGACTACCGCGAACAGCTCGCCGGGCAGCTCATGCACGATCTTGGCGCTGAGGGCACGATTATTGTTTACGGGCGCGACTTTGAAGCGCGTATGCTGCGGCGTCTCGGCGACTGGGTGCCGCCTGCTGCGCAGGCGCTTGGGGATTGTGTTGAACGGGTTATAGACCTTGCGCAGCCGTTTCGCGAGTTCTGGTACTACCACCATCTGCAGCGCGGCAGCCTGTCGATGAAAACCGTCCTGCCGCTGTTGGGCGGGATCGGCTACGAGGATCTGAAGATACACAACGGACTCGAGGCCAACGCCGTCTTTTCGACGGCGCTCCTCGAGAGCCGACCGCTGAAGCCCGCGGAACAGACAGCGGTGATCGAGTACTGCGCCCGTGATACCGCGGGCATGGCCAGGATGACAGAGGCGCTGCTGCGCCTCTGTCAGGACGGGACTGCCTGCTAGCGGCTGGTCAGCACAAAGTCGTTGAAATTGGCCGCCAGGCTGTTGGTCCTCAACGCGATGTAGTTGCCGCTCAGTACCGCGGGATCGACCGTGAAGAAGAAGCGCAGCGGCGCGGTGGGATCTTTGACCCCGATCTCCCCGGTCCGCGTATTGATGCGGATGCTGATAGGAATATCGCGGTAGAGGAACGGCTCCAGGTCGGCTACGTTCATGCGATAGCCAAACTCGCGTTGCAGAGCCTCGGCGATGTCAACGCTCACCAGCTCAGACCCGAGCAGTGTGCGGGCTTCGGAACTGCGCAGGAGGTTCATGTCGATATTCGACTTGCTTTCATAGACCTGCGCCCGGAATCCGTAGTGTTCGGGGGCGTTGCGTCGTGTTTCCGGGCGGGTGTCCAGATTGAGCCAAAGCAGATAGCTCTCTCCCAGACCCCAGGAACGACCGCGCAGCGGAGGGTTGGAAACTCCGACTTGAACGCCAAACCCGGCGTGGAAGTGCTGGTTCTGCCAATCCCGATCACTGCGGTAGCCGCCGTCAGCGTAGCGGATGTTGAAATCAATCTGGTAGATACCGTCCTGGGGCAGCCGCTTGTCAACGCGCGCGAGCGGAGCCCGGGGATCGTTCTGGTGTAATCGATTTCCGGACACCGACCAGTCGCCGGGACCCGGCACCCACTGACCCATTGACGAGAAATTGTGGCGTTCAACTACCGTTTGCGTGAACGCCGGTGCTGCGATCAGGATTACCACCGCAATGGCAATAAACATGGTTTTGCGCATCTTGTCGCCTCCTACTGTGAGTTTTGTGTGCTTTGGTGTGCAAACCGCTTCTATCATAGCCTGAGTTCGGCTACGGCACAACAATTTTTTCCCGGGATTCCGGATTTGGCCGGATTCATGCGAAGTTTATGCCGGTTTACAGGTGAATCTTTTGCCCATACAATGGCGGTGTATGAATCAAAATCGTCCAGTTATGCATTCGTTTAGCATCGGACGCACTCCGCAGCTGATTCTGGGGTCCGGCGTGCGCAACAGGCTGGCCGACATGCTGAAGGCGGACGGCATAGCCCGGATCGGCGTGATAACCGGTTCACGGTCGTTTCGCGAATCGCCGGTCTGGCTGGAGCTGCAAACGCGGTTGGCCGATGCGCGGGTAGAGTGGAAGGACTTTGCGATTTCCGGTGAGCCGAGCCCGACCTTTGTGGACCGGGTGAGCGCCGAGCTGCGCGGCATGGAGGCGCAGGCGGTGGTAGCCATCGGCGGCGGTAGCCCCATGGACGCCGCCAAGGCCGCTGCGGCCGGCTATTATCTGGAGGGATCGATCCGGGACTACCTCGAAGGCGTCGGTACGCGTTCACCCGATGGACGTTCGCTGCCGCTGTATGCGCTACCGACTACCGCGGGCACCGGAACCGAAGCTACCAAGAACGCTGTTTTGAGCGAAATCGGCCCCGCTGGGTTCAAGAAGTCGCTGCGGCACGATAACTACATCCCGGTTGCCGCAATCATCGATCCCGAGCTTGCGATAGGCTGCCCGCCGTCGGTCACTGCAGCGTCGGGCATGGACGCGGTAACGCAGCTGATAGAGCCGTACGTCTCAACCGGCGCCACGCCGTTCACCGACGCATTGGCTGAATCCGGTCTGTTGTGGGCCGGACGTTGCCTGGAGCGCGCAGTGCTTGACGGCAGCGATATCAATGCCCGCACCGGCATGGCGTACGCTGCCCATCTTTCCGGAATCTGCCTGGCTAACGCCGGTCTGGGTATTGTGCACGGCGCCGCATCGCCGGCCGGGGCGGCGATTGAGATTCCGCACGGAGCCTTCTGCGGCACCCTGCTGGCAGTATCGCTGCGCTATAGCCTTGAACGGCTTGATGGCGAGAACCCGCAGCACGCGATAGCGCGGCAGAAGTACGCTCGCGCCGCGGTGCTGCTGACCGGTGAGGATCACGGAACGTTGGAGAGCAACTGCGCCGCACTGGTGGAGGAGTTGGAGCGCCTGACCGAGGTAATCGGTGTGCCGCGCCTGGCAGCTTTCG
>SKLB01000134.1 GCA_007123465.1 Spirochaetales bacterium | reverse complement strand
TGGGCGCCAACGATTCCTACTCCTGTGCGTTCACTCATCTTGCTACTCCCTTGTGGGCTTTTTCAATGCCGGCCGTTCGATCATGCTGATAGCACCTCTGGGGCACACATCGATACAGGTCGAGCACGCCAGGCACAGCTCGGGATCAACCACGGTGGTTCCCTCGTTGTGGTGGATAGCGTTGCAGTGGCCGATTTTCCAGCACATCCCGCAGCTGGTGCACATGGCCGGGTCAACCTGCGCGTACCCGTCGTGCAGCGTCAGCCCCTGTGCCGAGGTGATGTTCTGATGCAGCAGGTCACGCATATCACCGATCGTCTTGTACTGCATATCGCGCATATAGTTGGTCAGCTTATCGAGCAGCCGCGGCAGCCAGTCAAATCCGCGAATCATAGTTTCGGTGCAGATCCACACGGCATCTGAACCAACCATTATCTGCTGTACCGCGCTCTGCAGGTCCGATACGCCGCCCGAGCCAATGATGAACGCGTCCGCTCCGAGATGGTGCCGCATCTGGTAGGTGTCGCGCAGAGCAAGCGGGCGCAGCCACGGGCCGGAGATGCAACCGAGGGTAATCTGGTCCTGCAGGCGGTAGACCGGATCCAACGGTCTGGTGATATCGATATCGGGAATACCGAGGCGGTTGCCCGAGTGGCCTACCGCTGTTGCGCCGGCGTCCAGCGCCACTCGCCCGGCAGCGGCAAGCTGGTTTCCCTCGGGGCTGAACTTGACAATCACCGGTACCGTAACCGATTCGGTCACAAAGCGGACCGCCTTGGGCAGGTTGGTCAAATCGTTGCCCAGGCTGGCGCCGGTGCTCTTTTCAGTGGAGGTACCCGTACTGGATAGATTGAATGACATATTTGGGCAGCACATGTTGAGTTCAACGGCGTGGGCTCCGGCATCCTGAAAACGCCGTGCGAGCCGGCCCCAACCCTCGTAATCCTGGCCGTCGTAGGTGATGGTAGGGATGATAGCAAAGTCTTGCACCGCGCTGCGCGCTTGCTCGACAACGCTGAGCGCCTCGTCGGCAGTCAGCCGTTTCTCAGCCGTGAATATGTGGATCTTCTCTTTCTTGAGCCAGCGATAGCGCGGTGGGAAGCTCAGATACGGGACCGGATCGATCGCAAGCTTGATAGAAGCGCCTGCCCAACCGTTGTCGGCGGCCATCCGCATCTGGTCGACGTTCTTGACGGTGGGACCGGACCCCACAAGAAAGGGATTGCGCAGGCTGAGCGAACCCAGTTGCACGTTCAGATCGGTACTGCTGCTGCTCACGTTCATTCTGCACAGCCCAGGTAGGCTCGTTTGACTACCGGATCGCCTGCAAGCTCTTTGCCGGGCCCTTCTGCTACTACGCGCCCGGTCTCCAGCACATAAGCGTAATCTGCAATTGATAGCGACTTGACCGCGTTCTGTTCAACCAGCAGGATGGTCAATCCCCGCTGGTGCAGCTCCTGGATGAGGCGGAACATTTCCAGGCTGAGCTTGGGCGCAAGCCCCAGCGATGGCTCGTCCAGCAGGAGTAAGCCGGGATTGGACATCAGGGCGCGCGCAATTGCCAGCATCTGCTGCTCACCGCCGGACAGCGTACCGCCGGGCTGATTCTTGCGCTGCTCGAGCACCGGGAACAACCGATATGCTCGCTCGATATTCTCTTCCTGAACCGCCTTGTCCTTGACGCTGTAGGCGCCCATGATGAGGTTCTCCTTGACCGATATCGATGGGAAGATCCTGCGGCCCTCGGGAACCTGAACGATGCCCTTGCGCACAATCCGCTGCGGCGAAGAATCCATCGGCTGTCCGTGGAACAGGATTTCTCCTTCGGCTCGCTTCACCATGCCGCTGATGGCGTTGATGGTGGTGGATTTTCCTGCACCGTTGGCGCCTACCATTGCAACGATGCACCCCTCGGCTATGGACAGACTGATCCCGTGAAGCGCTGTGATCCCGCCGTAGCGCACGGTAAGATTGCGCACCTCTAACATACTTCCCCCATATCTCCCAGGTACGCCTGCAGCACCTTCTCGTTGCGGGTGATCTCCTGCGGGGTTCCCTCGGCAATCTTTCTTCCGAAGTCCATCACGTGGATCCTGGAGCAGATGTTCATGACCAGCTCCATATGATGCTCAACCACAATGACCGAGAGGTTCCTCTCGCGGTGGATGTGCTCGATGGTATTCATGAGCTCGCGAATCTCTGCCGGATTGAGGCCGGCGGCGGGCTCGTCGAGCAGCAGCAGCTTTGGCGCGGACATCAGCGCCCTGGCGAGTTCCAGGCGCCGACGCAGGCCGTACGCCAGGTTCTTCGGTTTCTGCTCGGCATGCGCCTCCATTCCCAAAAAGGAGAGCTGCTCTCTGGCGCGCTCCTCAATCAGCTTCTCCTCACGGCGCACGCGCGGCGTGCTCAGCAGCTCATCAAAGACGCGGTATCCGAGCTGGCTTGTGTAGGCGATCTTGACGTTGTCGATAACCGACAGGCCGTCAAACAGGCGGATGTTCTGAAACGTCCGCGAGACACCGAGGGCCTGTATCTTGTGTGACGGAAACCGGGTGATGTTGGTGCCGGCGAAATGGAGCTGCCCCTTGTCCACCTCCTGTACACCCGAGATGAGGTTGAAGGTGGTTGTCTTGCCCGCACCATTGGGACCGATGATGGCGCTGATCTCTGCGTCATCCTGGCTCAATGAGAAATCTGCAACCGCCGCCACCCCACCGAAATTCTTGGAAATTGCCTCTATGCGCAACAGTTCCATTTTCACGCTCCCTGTTTGCCGCTTCGCTTGCGTCCAAGCACCGACTTGATCCACGCCGGCGAGAACTCCCAGTTCCCAAACAGTCCCTGGGTGCGAAACACAATCACCAGGATCACCAGGACCCCGAGCAGAACGTCCCGCCAGACGTGGGCAAAACGGAACAGCTCTCCGAAGCTGTAGTAGAAGATACCCGTAATCAGTGCACCGGTGACGCTGTTGATGCCCCCCACAAAAATGATGACGATCAGCTTGGCCGATTCCAGCCAGTTGAACAGATTGGGCTCTATGAAGGACATGTTGAAGGCCAGTAACGCCCCCCCGTAGGACGCAATCGCAGCGGATAACAGGAAGACTTTGATCTTGTGGGCGTAGACGTTGACCCCCATTGCTTCGGCGGCCAGTTCATCGTCACGGATGGCGATGCACGTTCTGCCAAACGCCGTTTT
>SKLB01000364.1 GCA_007123465.1 Spirochaetales bacterium | reverse complement strand
TTTTCCAAGCACGGGGAGAACTACCGATAAGCCAACCGATCAACAAAGCCGCACCGAAACAGGTGCGACTGCGGTACAATCGGTTGAGAGTCACGGTCAGGAAGGCGGATAGCCATGACACTGCGGAATACGCGATCAGCTTCGCTGCTTATTGTGGTGCTGTGCCTTGCGGCGCTGCCAGCCTGGGCGCAGCAGAGCTCTGACCGGCAGATTTCGGCGCTCTATGCCGACGAAGCACTGGAGCTCTACCGGGACGCAGAGCACGAGGCTGCGCGAACGGTAGCCATGCGCGGGCTCGAGTTTGCCGCAGACAATTCGGACCTGCATTCGCTCATCGGGCTGACGCTCAAGCCGCTGGCCGAGCGCACGCACGAAGCGCTGGATGCGTTTGAACACGCTTTTCGGCACAAACGGTTCAGCCGCATTGAAGAAGCTCACGCAGCCGCTGAGTACGCCGGGTTGTTGAACCGCATTACCCAACACGCGCGGGCACTTTCTCTGATCGAGTCATTGGACATCGATAGCATATTGCACCCGGACCTTCTGTACCAGGAGGCGCGGGCGCTGTTGGGTCTCGGGCGGATACAAGCCGCCGAGGAGCGCGCGTCTACGGGGATTCGCATCTACCTTCATGACCCACGCTTCTTTCGGCTGATGCTCGAGAGACAAACGGTAGCCGGATATCGCGATTGGCTCACGGTCAGGCGCTATCAGCAGCAGAGCTCTGATTTCCTGCAGCTGCTGTTGACCTACGCCGAGCGCGCGCCGGCCACTCCGCAACGGCGCGAGGTTGTAGAACAGTACTTTGCCGCGGGCGGCCGTGATCCGCTTGCCTCGCTGCTGTTGCTGTACGACGGAGAACAGCAGCAGCGCGAGCTCGAACGATTTCTGGAGCTCGGTGGCGATCGCGAACACGACCTGCTGCAACGTGCGTTCGCGGTCCTTGAGCCGCCGCTGCAACAGACGCTGGTTGAGCGGATGGCGGATTTTGACGGGCAGCTGATCGTTGACCGTGACCGTAACGCAGTTGCCGAACAGCGGCTTGAGTTTCAACGCGGGGCGCTGGTGCGCTGGCAGATTGACGCTGCGCAGGATGGTGTAGTCGAATACGATATAGAGTTTGATGGCGCTGTTCCGCTGCGGGTTGAGCATCGCGGTGCAGGCGGGTTTCGCAGTCTGGAATACGGTAACTATCCCGAGGTGCGGTCGATTCGCTTTGAAGATCAGGGCAACCGCTGGTCTGTCTATTACCCGATTGGCGATCGCCTGGAGATACTTCTGCTCGATCCCGACAGTGACGCGGCCGCCGATGGCGGTGAGCAGGAAGAGATACCGATGGCGCTGCGGCCGCTATCGCTGCATCCCGAAGGGCTGATCATTGATCGTGCAGCCGTGCAACGTAACGCTTCCTACGTTGAAGTCTACGACGAAGACGCCGATCAGCCGTACCGGGTAGTCGAGCTGCTCGACGGGGTGGCGCTACGTTCGGTGACCGATCACAGCCGGGATGGAGCCGTGGATCACGTTGTGGTCTACTCCGACGGCAAACCGATCGAAGGCATGCGTGATCTGCTGGGCAGCGGACGCTTTGACGTCCTGGAATACTACCGTAACGGCGGTCTGCAGCGGCTGGCAGTCAAGAGCGAGCCGGATGCGGTGGTGCAGTTTTATCAGGAGTTTGGTGAAATTGAGGTGTTGACCTGGGATTTTGATCACGATGGAAACCCCGACGTAGAGGAGCGCTACTTTCAGGATGAGCTGATCCTGCGCCGGTACGCTTCCAGCGCTGATGGTGTGTTTGACTTGCCGATAGACTTTCTGAGTAACATATTGAACGCAAGGGATGATTAGATGCAGCGCTTGATCCGCCTTACTCTCGTGTGCTCAATAGTTATCGTCGCCTCGGGGTGCGCTGGGGTTCAATCGCGTGTCGTTGAGCCGGAGCAGCGCAAGCAGCTCATCGAGCGCGATATTGGCGAAAAAATCGACTCCGAGCAGCCCGAACAGGCGATTCAGCGCATTGGTGCTCTGCGGCGCGAGTCTCTATTTGACGACGCACTACTCGATCAGTGGCACCAGCAGGCTGTCGAGAGATTGGTCGAGTTGTTGCATACGGCCGTAGAGGAAGACGACTACCGCATTGCGGTGGGGCGCTACCGTTCGCTTGAAACCCTCAAGCGTACCGATCTGGTGCCCGAGTATTCGCTGCCGTCGCTTCTACTGGATTTTGCGCAGCATCAGCTGGAGCAGGGCAACGATATTGCCGCTCTGCACACGCTGTTGCGTCTGCCGGATCTGGCTATGCTTGATGATCAAAGTTTGCAGGAATTCTCGAATGTCGCGTTGCGCAACAACAATCGCTACGTGCTCGAGCAGCTGGTGGCTCTTTACCGGGACCGTGAGATCGATGCCGCCCGGGAGTACGTTGACTTTATTGGCACAACCCCGAGCGCCTCTGAGCTTATCGACGGCACGGCAACCGTGTGGGTCAATAAGGGGGTGCGACTGGAACGCGGGGTAGGCGTGCCGGACCGTGTCATCGGCAGCGGGTTCTTCATAGACAAGCGCGGCTATCTGATTACCAATTACCACGTGATTCAAAGTGAAGTGGACCCCACCTACCGTGGCTATTCGCGTCTCTACGTGCGTTTACCCGCGGCGCAGGATCGTCGTATCCCGGCGCGAGTGATCGGCTACGACAGGATCTTCGACATCGCCCTGCTGAAGGTTGAGATCGACCCGGAGTACATTTTCTCGTTCACCGAGATCCGTAGCCTGGAACCGGGGGCGCAGATATTTGCCATCGGCTCTCCGGGAGGCCTGGAAAACAGCATAACTTCGGGCATCATTTCGGCGACCGGACGGCGTTTTCTGCAACTGGGGGACGCGATGCAGGTGGATGTGCCGGTTAACCCCGGCAATTCAGGCGGACCGGTTGTCAACAGCAACGGCGAACTGGTCGGTGTGGTATTCGCGGGGATTCCGCAGTTTCAGGGCGTGAATTTCGCGATCCCTTCCTACTGGATAAACCAGTTTCTTCCGCGACTGTACGAGTCCGGCGAGGTCACACATCCGTGGCTCGGCGTTGTTGTACACGAGAGCAGCAACCGCCGCCTGGAAATCGTGTATGTCGTACCAAACAGCGCGGCCGACATTGCCGGGCTACAGGCCGGTGACGTCCTGTCTGACATCGGCGGGTGGAAGCCAACGCGGATCGGCGA
>SKLB01000011.1 GCA_007123465.1 Spirochaetales bacterium | reverse complement strand
ACCGGACACGGCGCAGAACACGCCGGTGGAACCGGTACGCTCAGCAACGGCTCAGCACGCGGACTGGGCATTGGAAACGTTAGTGGCAGGGAGAAACGCTGATTATGGATATGCTGAGAAAAGAGCTGGCACCGATCGCATCGGCAGCCTGGCACGAAATAGAGTCGCAAGCGGTTCGCTACCTCAAGAGCACCCTCACGCTGCGCCAGGTTGTCGATCTGGTTGGCCCCAAAGGGGTAGATTACATGGCGGTTCCCAGCGGGCGTCTGACGCAGCCCGCCGAGCAGCCGGAAGGCTCTGTACGCTACGGCGTGTGCCGGGTGCAGCCGCTGGTTGAAATGCGTTCACCGTTTGAACTCAACCTGTGGGAGCTCGACAACGCGGTTCGTGGAGCCGCGGACATCGATTTGCAGCCGTTGGAGCAGGCCGCCTGGGAGTTGGCGAAGTTCGAGGAACAGGCCGTCTACCTCGGCCTGAAGGAGGCCGGGCTCGAGCCGCTTCAATCGCTATGCGCCCACGATCCAATTAGCTACGGCGGCAAGCTGGATCTGTTGTACCCGTCGGTGGTGGCCGGGCTGACTACGCTGCGCAAAGCGATGATTGAGGGTCCCTACGCGCTTGTTGTGCGCGAGTCCGAATGGAACTACCTGATGAGCACCGTTGTCGGCAAACCGCTGATCCAGCACGTCGAAGCTGTCATCGGCGGACCGGTGCTGTTCAGCCCGTTCATTCCAGCGGCAATGCTGGTATCGCAGCGCGGAGGAGACATCGAGATGGTCCTTGGCCGTGATATCGATATCGGGTACAGTTTGCACAGCTCGCAAACGGTGAGTCTTTACTTCACAGAGACGTTTACCTTCCGCGTGCTCGACCCGACGGTCTTTCTGTTTCTGAAGTAAGCGAGGTGGCGGTGATGAGGCATTCGCGGACACACACGCTGATGCTGACACTGCTGTTGACGGCGCTGATGTCCGCCGCGGCCGTAAGGGCCGCAGCCGACACCGGGCAACCGATCAGCGGAGTGCGCAGCGAAGTAACCGAAGAGGCTGTGACTGTCAGCTGGAGCGTAGATTCAGACCCCGGCGACCTGATCCTGTTCCGCTCGCGCGAACCGATCCAGTCTACCGAGAAGCTGGCCGCGGCTACCCGCATCGCGGTAGTCAGCGGCGCCCAGCAGGAGTTCCGCGACTATCCGATACCCGGTGTGCCGGCGTACTACGCGCTGGTATCGGGCACGGCAATTGCCGATGGGTCGATCGTGCTGCAACCGGGGCGCAATACTACCACCGCCGCGGTGCAATTGCCGCTCGGCTCGCGCATCAGTGACCGGCAGTTCTTTGCTCCCTACTCGTTTCGCGCCAGTCCGCTGCCCTACCTGCAGCCATGGCGCAATATGCTGCAGGGTGATGGAGATGCTCTGCCGCGGCCACTTCCCCAACAGCGTATCACACGGCTTGAACCGGCCACCGCCGCGGCGGTAGGACGGCTGATGGAGAGCCTGCCGCCGCAGCGGTCGCGCGCACGCGCTGCAACCGTACTGCCAGAAGACGCCGATCTCAGCAACAAGGGGGTAGCGTTCACCCTGCGCAGCATTGTCGACGGCCCGTTTTCGCACGGCCGGTGGCACCAGGCGCGTGAGCAGATCGAGAATCTGCTCACTCTGCCGCTGCCGACCGAGGTGGAAGCGCGTGCACGCTTCTACCTCGGACAGACGTTCTACTACCAGGGGCTCTTCCAGCGCGCGGTATTGGAGTTTCTGCTGGCCCGACCGCATTACCACGCTCAGGCGTCCGACTGGATTGCCGCCTCGCTGCGGCGAGCCGATCTCGAGGTACGCTGACTACGGCGCGCCGATCTTCAGCGTCACGCCGACCGACCACGATTCACCAGGCTCGAGGCTGATACTCCACCCCGGCACAACGCAGCTGCCCTGGTACTGTGAGTCCTGCGACAAACCGCAGCGGCCTTCGGTGGTCAGCGAACAGACCCAGACCGTTGCCGGCTGTGTACAGCCGACGGCCAGCGCCAGTTCATTGACCCGGTCCAGAAAACGGAGCTGAGATGTAGCGAACGCGTGCGGCCCGCGCGCCGAGGCCGGAGGGGGATGGTGCTCTGCTTCCAGCATCAGGGCATCAGGGTCATCAGACAGGAAACCGAGGTTGATCTCACAGGAAAACCAGCCGTGGGACGGGCTGTCGGCGTTGTTGCTGATTGTGTAATCGATGTGCAGCTGCGACGAGCCGAACTGAAACCGTTTGCGCAGCGTCAGGTCGTGGCGGGTGTCGCGAATAGGCGCTACGAGCTGCAGCACGTTGTGATCGCGGTCGAGCTGTTCGGCCTGGTAGAGTTCCCCGCTGAGGTTAGCGACCTCGGGGCAGTTTGCCGCCATGAAATCCTTCAGCTGCGGCATCTCGGCGTAGAAGTGATCCACAAAGGCTCGCCGCAGGTATGTGTCGTACGTAGCGTCAGCGGTAGGCTGATACAGCTCCGGATGCCGGCCCAGCGTATCGAGGTAGTTCCAGGGAGTAGGCAGATAGTCCAGTTCAAAGACTACTCCGCCGAGAGTGTGCACGTAGACGTTTATGTCGTGCCCCTGGTAGAGATACTCCGAAAGGCCGTCCATATCGAAATCAAGGCTGAGTACCGACGGTATGAAGATACCTTTCTCGCGCGTGACTTTTTCGGCTTCAATCAGGCAGGAGTAGACGCGTTTACGTAACAGGTTCTGGTAGATTCCGCCCGGGCGGCCGTGCCAGTAGGCGTTATGGCACTGCCCTTTCCATAGCTCTTCGCGCGCCAGCTGCTTGCGGTACTTGTCTCCGCGCAACTGGTTCACCAGGATGTGCGTGTACTGCATCTTAGCGTACATGAGATTGCTTTCCGGGTAGTAGGCCAGAAACTGGCGGAAGAAGCCGGCGGTCCGGTGTCCATTGCTGGAATCAGCATTGACACACCACTGCATAAGGTCGCGATAGGATGTTGACGGGAAGTAACCGCGCCGTCGCGGTGCCACACGCCGCAGATAGCGCGCCGGCGTGGTCACTTCGATCCAGTCCTGATTGGCAATCAGCAGTTCAAGAAACCGTCTGATCCAGCTCAGCGCCGCGTCTCCGGATTCAAACTGCTCTGCATAACGTTCACCGTCAACGATAAGCGACAGCAGTTCATTCTCGTCGGCGGTTCGATACTGCTTCAGCTCCTCTATCAACTCTTCCGGTGTGCCCGCGCCCAACGATTCGCTCAGCGCGCGGATCAGTGGAAAGGCGATGACGGTCTTGCCTTCATCTTCGGTAATGCACGGTGTACGCAGTGCGGTGCCCTCAAGTCCGCCGGCAGCAAACTGAAGATCGTAAAGGAAGGTGTAATCGATCCCGCTGGCCTTCAGCAGCGAAGGCAGCGACGGTTCCCAGACCTGTTCAGTAATCCACGCGCCGCGCGGTCGGCGTCCAAAGCGCTTTCGCAGATGGGTGGTCATGCGCTCGATCTGGCCCAGTCTATCCGGCCGGGGAATCAGCGCCAGCACCGGGTCGTAGAAGGCGCCACCGAGCAGCTCCACCTGCCTGCGTTGCGTCATCTCCGAGAGGACATCGGTAAACTCGGAGTGGTGCCGGTCAAGCCACTGCAGCAGATGACCGGAATAGTGCAGCGTAATTGGAAGCTGCGGCTGGTTATAGGCTGCGCGCAGAAACGGTTTATACGCTCGCTGATAGGTATCTTCGATACTACTGTCATCAATGCCGATCGGTTGAGAGTTGGTAGTGCCGAAGATCAGTCTAACTTTCATGAGGTCTTGGCCCGGGCCGTGAAAGGGATTGTACTCCCCTCACGAGGCGTTTGTAAAGGTTTGAACTGAATATAACTAACCAAAACCTAACCAAAGAGGTTGATCAGCAGCGCCCGGTCAAACGCCAGCAGCGCCATTGCGATCAGCCCGGCGCTGATAAAGGCTATCGGCGCGCCGCGAAACGGTTTCGGGATCCACTCTCGGTCGAGCTGCTCGCGTACGCCGGCTACCAGGGCCGTAGCAAGCAAAATACCGATTCCGGCAGCAACGCCGGCCATCAGACTCTCGCGTACCGTATAATCGTGACGCACCACGATGAGCATCATGCCGACGGTAGCACACTGAGCCATCATAACCGTTCTATTGGGTTCAAGCCGCCGCCGCAGCAGCGGCGCCACCCGCTGCAGCAGGTAGTCCGCGAGTCTGACTACCGCTACGGCAAGCAGCACAAATACCACTGTCTGCAGAAAGCCGAGCTTCAGCGGCTCCAGAACCACCAGATGAACGATCCGTGCCAGTACAGTGGTAATCGCGAGAAACAGGGTGAACACCAAAGCGAACAGTGCTCCTTCGCGCAAGCCGCGGCTCGTGTCCATGACAGGGGAAAGGCCCAGGAAATAGGTGAAGACCAGATTGTTGACCAGAACATAGCTTACAAAGATAGCAATCCAGCTCACTGTGGCGCTCCTTCTGCAGCAGAAACCGATTCCGCGCGCTCCAGGCGCCGCGTCAGGCGTTCGCGGGCCCAGTTGTGGAATCCGAGCAGGTAGCCCACCACCAGAAAGGCCCCCGGCGCAAGAGCCAGCATGCGCAGCGGTGACTGCGATACAAGCGGAAGCACTACAACCCCATCAAACCCGGCAAACGGCAGCAGCGTGAGCGTACCCAGGCCGATCGCCTCGCGCAGCGTAGCCACCATTATCAGCGCAGCAGCAAAGGTCAAGCCCGCCGATAACGCGTCCAGCGTTGCTGAGGCCACTGTATCGTGATCGATCCGCGTCCGCGAGATGACGATGCAACTGACTGCTATAAGCGGTACGTACATGCCGAGTTCGGCCGAGATCCACGGCAGGTAGGCCTGCAGCAGCAGATCGAGAACGCTTACCAGAGTGGCAATAACAATAAATCCGGCAACGCTGCGGCTCTCATCGCTGAAAACGCCCCGCACCGCCGTCAGGAAGATGCTCGCGCCGATCAGCACCACTGCAGTGGCCAGACTGAAGACAACCGCGTGGATCAGGTGCGTTGAGACAGCCAACGCCGGGCACAGCGCCACCATCATAGCGAAGACGCGGCTGCGTTGCAGTTCCGCGCCGGCAGCTGGGCTACTACTCATGGCAGCTCCTCCACAAATCGGCTGGCCTGCAGCAGCGCCTCCGCTATTGCAGCAAAGGTTATGCTGGCGCCCGAGACCGCAGCGTAGCTGTCAAAGTCAAGCTGCGACACGCTACGCGGTATAGGACGCTCGCCACCGCTGCCGATAAACGGTTCGAGAAAACGCGGGGCTCGCGCGATCGCCCACAACAGTTCGCCGCTTTCTATCATCCGCAGCGCAAAGATGCTGCCTTTGCGCTGCAGTCCGACCAGCAGTTGCATTGGGCTGCGATGGCCCTCCACGGTCAGCTGAACCACGTAGGCCTGCCCGTTATCGAGCTCGTAGTAGGCTATCAGCGCCGCACCATTTACAGCTGTGCCGGGATCCAGCAGCGTAGCCGGTCCGACCGTGCGGTCAGCGGCCAGATCGGCAACCGCTCGGTCAACCATCCGACGTCGGGCACGAGCCGCCGCGGGAACAGTGAACAGCTGCACGGTAAACACCAGTACCACTACCGATAGAACCAGAATCGCCAGCCACGCCGTGTCAGCGGAAACGCGAAAACGGGTCACGCTCTTCTTCCCCTTCGGCCGCCGAGCCGCCGCGGACGCGTCAGGCGGTTGATCAGCGGTGTACCGGCGTTCATGAAGAGTACCGCCAGCGCGGCCCCTTCGGCAGCGCCGCCGTAGGCACGGATGACAAAGGTCAGCGCACCGGCGCCGGCTCCAAAGACCAGCATACCGGCGGCGGTCAACGGGCTGGTCACCGGGTCGGTGGCAACGTAGAACATCACCATGATGACGCTGCCGCTGACAAGTTGAAACAGCACATCACCGGAAAACGCCGCGCCCCCGTAGGGCAGCCCACCGACAACCCACGCTAATCCGGCAAACGCAGCAAAGTATGCGGTTGGAATTTCCCAGCTGATAGTGCGTCTGCTGAACAGCAGCAGCGTACCAACCAGTAACAGCAACGCCGACCCTTCGCCGATTGCTCCCGGTACGTTACCGACAAACGGATCAACATAGCCCGCAGGCAGATGCACTCCGATATGCGTCAGGACGTTGAGATTGAGCCACTCGGTAACGGCTGAGTCGAGTGTGCTGCGCGGGAATCCACTGGCAGAAAGAATCGCGACCGGGCCACCGAGCAGCGCCTGCCCTTCGTGCACGGCGTTCTGCACAATTGACAACGGAGTAGCGCCGGCTATCGAATCGGCGCCGAGAGTCCGCGGCATGGTCCAGCGTGTCATAGGGCCGGTCCAGGAGAAATGAACAAAGACTCGCCCGGCCAGAGCGGGATTGATCCAGTTGCGGCCCAACCCACCGAAGGTCCATTTTGCCACACCGATTGCGAAAACCGCGGCTGCAATGACCACGTACCAGGGAACCGCCGGCGGCAGCATCATACCGAGCAACAGACCCGTCAGAATAGCACTGCCGTCAGACAGAGTCTCGCGTGACCCGCTGATCAGCGTTTCGGTGACGGCCGACGCAATTATCGCCATCAGTACCACCAGCAGGGCACGCAAGCCGTAAACGTAGACGCCCCATATAGCGGCGGGCAGCAGTGCCGCTATCACGCTCCACATGAGCGAGCGGGTCGAGAGGCGTTCATGGTACTGAGGTGCGGAGGTTCTGGCGAGCATTGGCCGGCCGCTGCCGCTGCGCTGTGCCTCGGGATTGCTCACATCCGACCCCCGTGCTGTCGTACGGCCAGCTTACCGTTCTTGAGCCCTTCCACCAGGGGTATATGCGCCGGACAGATGAATCCGCAGCAACCGCACTCGATACAATCGAACAATCCGGCAGCCTGCGCCTGCTCGAGCTCTGTATGTTCGAGCATCTTGTACAGCGTCGTCGGCTCCAGTCCCACCGGACAAGCGCGCACGCAGCGGCCGCAGCGGATGCAGCCGGTCTCTGCACCGTGATGGATTTCAGCGGCGGTCAATGCCAGCACGGCGGTGGTTAGTTTGGTTACCGGGGTAGATACATCGATAATCGTGTGGCCCATCATAGGACCACCGACTACTATCTTCTCCGGAGATTCAACAAACCCACCGCATTCGGCAATCAGCTCGGCGATTGGTGTGCCGATGCGCACCTTGATATTGGCCGGCGAGCGCAGCGCGGCGCCTGAAAGCGTAACAATGCGTTCGATCACCGGCTTCTGATAGACAATCGCTTCAAACACAGCGTACATGGTTGCCACGCTCGAAACCATAACCCCGATCTCGCTGGTTTCGCGCTCAGCGGATACCTCGCGGCCGCTGATCGCACGCGCCAGCAGCCGTTCGTCACCCTGCGGGTAGTTCACCGGCAGCGCGCGCACAGCGTAGTCCAGACCGCGCTCGCGGATTCTGCGCCGCAGTTTGCGTATGGCTTGAGTGCTGTCTTTCTGCAGCGCAATAGTGACACGCTGCGGTCTGAGGATCCGCTCGGCAATCCGCGTTCCTTCCAGAACTCCGTCGGTCATTTCAATCATCAAACGATTGTCGGCGCTGAGATACGGCTCGTTTTCGATACCGTTAACGATCAGGTGATTTATCTCTGCAGCGCGCGGCAGATTGAGTTTGCGATGAACAGCGTTCCCTGAACCGCTCATGCCGACCACGCCGTTATCGCGAATCCCGCGCAACAGCTCACGCACTGACTTGCGTTGCCAGTCGATTGGCTCGGCTACCTTGCCCAGCCGATCGAACTCACCCTCCAGATCGATAACGAACGCTTCGCAGCTACGCTCATCGGCGAGTGTCAGCGTAGCTGTACCGGTGACCACCCCGGGAACCGGTGCGTGAACATTAGCAGCGGCAGAATCCGCCGCCCGGCCGATCAACATCCCCTCGCGGACCCGATCTCCCACGCGAACAGCCGGCACAGCAGCTGGACCGGCGTGCTGCAACAGCGGAACTACGCAGCGCGAAGGCACCGCGGCGTTGCGGATCGAAAGAGAACGCGTCACAGCTTTGCGATTTTCAGGGTGCACTCCACCCCTGGGGCGTCTTGGAAGTGTAATCATGCGTATTGCCGATTGCTCCTCTGCAACAGGGCGCGACCAGTGTAGCGATCCCGCCGTCCTGCAGCAGCGTAGACAAAAAAAGGTGCCGCAACCACGATCATAAGTATAGCGTGCCGAGACAGAAAAGACCGCTCGAAGTATACCTTACTCTTTGGGCGTCGCACAACCTGCACCGCAGTGGGCTGAGCCAACAGAATAGCCTCAACGCCGTAGCGCGGAGATTCCCGCAGCACGCGGTCGAGCCACGCGCGCGTGTACTCTACTATTGTTTCATCACTGCGCTCCAACCGCGTCTGACCGGGCGAAAAGCGCGTTCGGGTCAGAACCTCGTCCTGCTGCGGTACTCCCCAATTGCGCCGGTACATAAACCCTTCCTGAAACGCACGATGCGCCACATAGTCCGACAGGTTGGGCAGTGCTTCCGCCGCGCGATGATCGGCAAGACGATGCAGCGTCTCAAAACTGTTATGATCGCCGTGGATCGGCTCTGGTTCGGGCAGATGCGGTACCTCGGGCTGTGGCAGTACCGCGTACAGTAGCGGCGCTGCCAGCGCCAGCACCAGCACCACACGCAGCACCCCCGGCGCAGCGATCCGGCGGCGTGTCCGCGTCATCGGCAGCGGGGTGAACAGCCGATGCTCGCTGGAGCGATAATAGCGCCGGCGTAGCAGCAGCAGTGCCAGTACTACAGCAGCAGTGCCGCTGCTGCCTGCAACAACGGCCAACCGCCCGTAGAAGCCGTTGCCGGGATAAACCAGCACGCTGACCGCTACCGCGGTTGTCAGCCACGCGAGTCCGGCTACAAGCGGACCGTGTCGACGGTCGCGCACGGAGCGCGCTACTACCTCGATTGCAACAACCGCTGAGCAGTATACGCTCACTGCAACACCGAAAGCCGGCAAACCGCCGAAGACTATCCACGGCAGCCACGGCAGCGCTGCCGCCAGCGCTGCCGTGCGGTAGCCGCGGCCGCGCACGATCAACAGCAGCGCGATCAGGCCGAAAACCGCGCTGAAGACCAGTGCACCGTGCAGATCCCACTCCGCAAAGCGCCACCATGTGCCATCGTCATTCAGCGTACCGGCCAGGCTGCGATACGCCAACCAGGGATTCTCCTGGCTTGCAAGGTACACAATTGCCGCCGGCTGACCATTCGAGGTTGTGCGGAACCAATCCGGCAGAGATCGAATGTAGGGGTCCAGTCGCGGGTCTACCGGGTCCAGGCGTGCCGCCACTGTCGGTAGTGGTACAGTCTCCAGCGATCCAAACCTGTTCAGCGCCACTGTGGCGGTACAGGCGGCTATCACACGCTCAAACCGCGCGGCATTCAGCCGCTCGACCAGCTGTTCACAGTCGGTGTCTGCGTCAACCAGCAGCAGGTAGTATCCACTCCAGATGCGCCCGTGACGCTGTTGAGCCGGAAGCAGAAAGAACAGCGTCAACGACACAGCGTAGAGCAGGCACAACGCCAGCAGGGCTGCGGTTGAAAGCCAAAACTGGTTCTGTTTCATAGAGCGCACTGCTTTTGTGGACAACTACAGCATGCTGAAGGCGACGGCAATGAAAAACCCAAGCAGCACCCCTACCGATACCTCACCGGGCGTGTGCCCGTGTACCTCTTTGACCAGCTCGAACTCAACTCCCTGGCGGCGCTGCAGCTCGATTCCCAGGCGGTTGAGCGCCTGCGCCTGCAGCCCCGCCGCGCGGCGCACGCCAAGTGCGTCGCGAATTATCAGTATGCCGTAGAACAGCGCCAGCACAAACATCGGATCGGACAGACCGTAGCGGAAGCCGATCGAGGTGGCGAGCGCTGTTACCAGTGACGAGTGGCTCGACGGCATACCTCCGGTTTTCCACAGCAGGGTCTCAGCAAAGTCACGCGAACCACGCATGCGGTTGCGAAAGGCTTCGATGATCGCCTTCAGCAGCTGTGCAATCAGCCAGCTGAACGAAGCCGACAGAAAGACGGGGCTGAGTAGTAATCGATACAGGTCTGCGGTGGTACCCGGTTGCATAACGCATTCAGATTGTAAAAGCCCGCCACCGTTTGTCAAGCGTGCGTGTTCATGACACAATACCGTATGACCGACCAGCCAATCCGCCCCATCCGCCAACTGAAAGCCGGTGCCGACGACAACGGCCGCCGCATGGACCGCGTGCTGCGCCGCGCGCTGCCGCAGTTGGGGCTGTCGCAGCTGCACCGAGCGTTGCGCGTCGGTGACATCACTCGCAACGAGAAGCGCTGCAAAGCTTCCGACCGCGTCGCAGAGGGTGATATTATCAGCCTCGCTCTGCCGCAATCGCCGGCGCTCAAACAGGCCGAAACGGATCATGCGCCGCCGCAATCAGAGCCGTTGATCGACGGGCGCATTATCCTGGAGAACAGCAATATCCTGGCACTGCACAAGCGCCGCGGTACGCTGGTACACGGCGAGGGTTCGCTCAACGAAGCCGTCAATCGCTACCTGTCGGACAGTTTGCCTCCGTCGCTATCGTTCCGTCCCGGTCCGCTGCATAGACTCGACCGCAACAGCTCCGGTCTGATTCTGTTCGGCAAGAGCCTGCCGGGGGCGCAACGCTTCTCCGAGCTGCTCAAGCAGCGCCGGCTAACCAAGAGCTACCTGGGGTTGTTCCGCGGCACCATCAGCACCGCGCAGTGCTGGAATCGGCCGCTGCGGCGCGATTCACAGACGCAGCGGTCGCACGGCAGCAACAGCGGCGCTACCGCGCAGACCCTGGTTCAACCGCTGGCTCACGGCGGCGACCGCAGCGGCGGCGCGTTGACGCTGGCGCTGTGTCAGATCCATTCGGGGCGTACGCACCAGATACGCGCGCACGCGGCCGCAGAAGGCTATCCGCTGGCCGGAGACTCCAAGTACGGTGGAGGAGCGTTTCTCGGCGGCTACATCCTGCACGCGCTGAGTATCGAGCTGGATAGCAGCGATACGCTACTCGGCTTCAGCCGTTTGGTTGACCCTCCCGAGCGATCTGTGATCGAGCGCATCGAGCGCTTCCTGGGTCCGGAGGCGGTCAGCCGCTTGACCGCAGTTGTGCAAGGACCGCCGATGCGACTACACTGCAACTCATGAAGCATCTGCTGTCTCAGCTTATCTGGCGCTTTCGCGGCATACGGGTCTTTGCCCTGGTTGGTAAAAGCGGAACCGGCAAGAGTTTCCGTGCCCGGCTGGTGATGCAGAAGTACGGAATTGAACTGCTTATCGACGACGGGCTGTTGATCCGCGATCAGAAGATCATTGCCGGTAGATCCGCCAAACGCGAGAAGGCGTATCTCAGTGCGGTCAAGACCGCACTGTTCAGCGACAAAGAGCACCGCAAGCAGGTGCGAGCAGCCCTCGAACGCGAGCGCTTCAAACGGCTGCTGATCATCGGCACGTCCGACCGCATGGTCCTCAAGATCGCCGACATCCTGCAGCTGCCGTCTCCGTCCAAGATTATTCAGATCGAAGACATTGCTACCGCTGACGAGATCACCACCGCCATCAACTACCGCAAGGTGCAGGGCGGACACATAATCCCGGTACCGTCGATCGAAGTGCGGCGCAACTATCCGCGCGCAATGACCGATTCGATCAAGATTCTGTTTCGCAAGGGAGCCGGGCTCTTTCGGAGTCACGACGTATTCGAGAAGGCCGTTGTACGCCCGGACTTCAGTGGCAAGGGCAGAATCACCATATCGGAGGCCGCTCTGAGCCAGATGATCATGCACTGCATCTACGAGTACTCATCGGT
>SKLB01000081.1 GCA_007123465.1 Spirochaetales bacterium | reverse complement strand
GAGAAATAATCTGCTTGTGTCTGAGCCAAACCGTGGTACCATAAGCTGCACTATGTACCTGACTACTCTGCAAGTGACGAGGAGGTTGTATGAGCCAGAAAATCTTGACCGCCGAGGCAGCGTACGAGCGGCGCAAGTCGGCTATCGGTATCCGGATGACGCTGATTTATTCGCTGGTTTACGCCGGGTTTGTTGCCCTCAGTGTATTTCAACCGACGTGGATGGGTGTCCGCGCGCTGCTGGGGCTGAATCTTGCGGTGACGTACGGACTGGGACTGATCCTTGTCGCAATCCTTTTTGCCATAGTTTACAACCAGCTCTGCCGTGTTCCGGCCTCCGATTCAACGCCGGGGGCGCAGTCGGGGTCCAGTGCGGATAGCAAGGAATAGGAGGCATAGATGGCGATTGCGGTATTTGTAGTCTTTGTAGCGCTGGTGCTCACTATATCGGCGCGTGCAAGCCGTCGTGCGCGCAGCGTGGGCGGCTACTTCGTGGCCAACAGCTCGATTCATTGGGGCGTCAACGGCATCGCGTTTGCAGGCGGCTATCTTTCGGTTGCCAGTTTTCTGGGCATTGCCGGATTGATTGCGTTCTTCGGCTATGACGGTTTCCTCTACTCGATCGGCTTTCTGGCAGGCTGGATTGTGGCGTTGTTCGTGATCGCCGAACCTATGAAGCGCATGGGAACGTTTACGTTCCCTGACGCTCTGAACCGCAACTTCAGTCATCCTGGCATTCAGCTGGCTGCAGGACTGAGCGTTCTGGTTGTATCACTGTTCTATCTGGTGCCGCAGATGGTTGGCGCCGGCGTCCTGGTAGAGCCGCTGCTGGGAATAACGCATTTCTGGGGTGTTATCATCGTTGGTACGGTTGTGATCATCCTGGTAGCCGGCGGCGGTATGACTTCGACAACCTGGGTGCAGTTCTTCAACGGAGGTCTGTTGTTGACGTTTGCCACCGTGCTGACGATCGCGGTGTTGTTTCGTGGGGTCAGCCCCGAGGTACACTTAACCGAGGAGGGAGATCCGGACCTGGTGAGCTACCGCTACGAGCAACTTGCGGTGAATATCGAAGGGGCCGAGGCGCGGGTGGAACTTGACGGCGCTCAGTTCATCGGACGTCACGCGATAATCGATCCCAACACCGGTGCGGAACGTGCGGTCTTTTATCGGCTCTCACGTCCGGTCCCCGCGCTTGCTGACGGACAGGGCGGCTATAGCGCCGAGATAAAGGGGCGTATAGTCCATTTTGAGGATGCCACCACTCCCCATTGGCAGGTTGAGCAGATCGATGGACAGCCGCATGTTCGCATCGAGGATTGGTGGAGGCTTTTGCGGGCGGAAGACGGCGGTGAGGTTCTGAGGGAGGCTCAGCATCGCGCGGTGCTGCCGGATGGCAGTGTACTGGTAAACGGCGCCCCCGAGAGCGCCGATAACCGCCTGCGCCAGATGGGTGGAGTTTCCCAGCTGGCCTCACAGTACGGCGAGAGCACCGGAGCGGTAGGTCCGCTTCGCCTGCTGAGCGTATTGTCCGATCGTTCAACGGTGGTGGAGCGGCCTATGGCCGTGCGCTTCACCGCCGATGCCGGAGAAGAGGTCACAATCCACTATCAGCAGCCGACAGCCGGCTCCGAGTTCATGCGTCCGGGGCTGATGTTTCCGCTTGAGGCGCGCGAGGGTGAAGCGCCGATCAGGACACTGCTGAACCGGCTCAACTTCATCTCGCTGATGCTGGCGCTATTCCTGGGAACCTCGGCCCTGCCGCATATTCTGATCCGCTACTACACCGTTCCCAGCGCCGAAGCGGCGCGCAAGTCTACTATAGTAGCGATAGCCGGTATCGGACTGTTCTACGTGCTTACCATGTACCTTGGGGTGGGAGCGATGGCCGGTGGCGCCATCAATCCCGAGACCAGTAACATGAGTGCGCCGCTGTTGGCGCGCAGCTTCGGAGAAGTGCTGTTTGCCATGATATCGGGCATTGCTTTTACAACGGTGCTGGCAACCGTCTCGGGGCTGATTATGGCGGCTTCAGGATCGGTTGCGCACGATCTGATGGGTAACCTGATGCGCCGCGAGTTCTCGGACAAGGCCAAGGTGCTCACGGGACGGATCGTTGCAGTTGTGGTTGGTGTGGTGGGAATTGTGCTGGGTATCGCCTTCCGCGACATGAACGTATCGTTTCTGGTGGGATGGGCCTTTGCTGTAGCCGCATCGGCCAACCTGCCGGCGCTGCTGTTGATGCTTTTCTGGAAAAAAACCACCGCCGTGGGCATCATAGCCTCGATCCTGGTGGGTATTGTGTCATCGGTAGGGTTGATCCTGCTGAGCCCCGACATGTGGGCACGCTACGGGCTTGATCCGGCCGCAGCTCCGATGCCGCTCAACCAGCCTGGTATCGTTTCGATTCCGCTGAGCTTCCTGGTGCTGATTCTGGTATCGCTGGCTACTGCCAAGGGCGACGGAAAGGGAGCCGTTGCAGCCATAGCGTCGGGTGATTGACGCTTCACAGGCGCGCGTGCGCTAACCTGCGAGATAGCGCTATCCCGCAGGTTAGACGCTTGTGCGAAACTCGTGAGTCACCTTCTTCTGGATCAGCGAGATCTGGGAGAAGGTGTTTTTCAGCGTGCCGGTCTCGATCTGGGTCAACGAGCGCGGATCAATCGAATTGTCCGGTGCCTGTTCCAGTCTGATCATTTCGACCTGATGGCGATAGCGCAGCTGCATCAACTGCTGGTATGCTTGCGACACCCCGCGGTAGCTGTCCTCCTGTAACACATCGAGAGCGAACAGCTCCTCGAGGCGATCGAACGTGTTGGTTGCCTCCAGCTGGTGTTTGAGCGCGTAGAGTCGGGCAAAGTTGACAATCGGCAGCATTGCTTCTTTGATATTGAAGGTGTGCGCCGCGTCACCGGAAGACTCGGTTACAATCTTTCCAAACAGGCCTATTGGCGCTTTGTAGCGGACCGTATTGAGGGCCATATAGGAGAAAAACGCCGGGCGGGCTTCGAGTGCCTGCGAGACGTGATTCCACAAGTTGCGTACCAGCGCGCTATCGCCGTATATGCAGCGCAGGTCGAAGAAAACGTTGCAGTGTGCCAACGCGGTTTCATCGGGCTCGGCGATCCACGCGCTGAAGTACTCTTTCCACTGCTGGAGCGGCTGGTTCCAGCGGCGGTCCCTGGCCATAGCCTCGTTGCCACAGTAGCGGTAGCCGGCGCTGTCCAGGCGGGTGCACACGAGTTCCCCCAGCTTCAAAAAGTACTGCTCGACCTCGGATGACGGCTGCTCATCGGCTGCAAACAGCAGAGCGTTATCCTGATCGGTGGCCAGCGTCTGTTCCTGGCGGGCTTCACTGCCCAGCGCAACAAAGGCAAAACGCGCCGGAGCCGGCCCCAGTTCCTCCAGGGTCAAGGCGATAATCCGCCGAGCGATGGAATCCGCAACTGCGCTGGTGACGTGGCAGATGTTCCGCGGCAGTGCCCCGGAATCCACCAGCGAGCCGACCAACGCCGGCAGGCGGTCGTGACAATCCGCCAGCTCTTCTACGCTCCTGGCGCGGTGGATCTGCTGTGTCAACACCACCGGTGAGTAGCGGTCGGGTTGCAGGGTTCGGCTGCTGCGGATAATGCCTGTCAGCCTTTCACCGCTGTCGATTACTGCCAGGTGATCGACGTTGCGCTCGCGCTCGAGCAGAAACGCTTCAAAGATTGGCGCGTTTTCGTGGATAGTCACAACCGGTGCACTCATGATGCGGGAGATCGGCTGTGATACATCGAGACCGGCGGCAACCACGCGTTCACGGATATCGTGATCGGTAACAATCCCGACCATGTCGCCGTTCTCTGCGGTTACCACCACGACGTCCGCGTTATTGCGGCTCATCAGGCGCACTGCGGTATTGATCGAGGAGTTCAAATCGCAGGTGAGCGGCGGTGACATGGAGCTGCGGACCGGCTCGGTCAGGAACAGAAGTGAAGTCTGCAGCTGAGATATCAGCTGCTCGCGGGCGGCGCCCGATTGCATCGCCCGGTGACGCGTGATGTCCTGAACGCTCAGGATCATGCCTTTACGCCCGGAGAAATAGACCGCGGTCGAAGAGAGCAGAACCGGAACGGACTGGCCGTTCTTGCGCTGCAGACGCGCCTCGAATGGTTCGCGAACCTCGCCGCCGGAAGCAAGCAATTCCAGGTTGGCGGCTGCCGGGCCGTGGTCGTCGGTCAGCACTACGTCGTGGATGTCCAGAAACGAAAGCTCGGATGCGGAGTATCCGAGCATCTCCAGCAGCGAGCGGTTGGCGTAGCTGCAACGCCCATCGATTAGCAGCATTGTTCCGCCGGTGGATGACTCCACCAGAGCCTGGTAGCGCTCGTGCGACAGGCGCAGCTCACGCTCGGCCGCGGTGCGACGGCGCTCGACTTGGAGGCTCTGGTAGGCAATGCTCAAGAGCAACACCGTGGCCAGCAGCGTAACCACAAACGAGGCGTCGACCATGCGTCCGGTTATGGCGCGTATCTCCTGCTGGACGTCGTCCTCGTAGAGGCCGGTGCCGATTATCCAGTTCCAGGGTTCAAAACGGCGTACGTAGGACTCCTTGGCTTCCAGACGTTCGGGATCATCCTGCCATTGCCAGACGTAGCGTACGTATCCCGACGGCGTGTCCTGTACCGCGGCAACAAATTGCACGAATGGTCTTACACCCTCGGGATCGGTGAAATCGCTCAAGTCGGCGCCTTCGAGGTCGCTACGATAGGGGTGCATCACCATGCGCGGGTGCATATCGGTAATCCAGAAATAGTCTTTGCCGTCGGGGCCGTAGCGCATGCGGCGGATGCGCTGAATAGCCGCCTGCTGCGCCTGCTCCAGCGAGAGTTGTCCCTCCTGTACTTCGCGGTGATAGTCCGACAGGATACTCCACGCCGAATTTGTGAGTTCGGTGGTCATTTCGCGCTTGCGGTCCAGCAGGCGGTCCTCCATGGTCGGAATCAGTACTGCAAACAGGAGCCCGATGAACGCTCCGATAACCAGCAGCGAAGGCAGTACGATGCGCAGAAACAGCCATTGCCAGTTTATGCTGCTTTGGTGCAGCATCGGTTGTCTTTCGCTGTCCGGGCGGCCGGTCAGGTGGGCCTGACCGTTTAGCGCGTGTTCTCCCAGCGCCGCTCGGAACTGTTTCCAGCGAGATACCGGCATCATCACGCCCGGAGTCGTCGGACCGGACTGCTGTTGTCCGTGGTAATCGCTGCCGGCAGAGGTGAGAATTCCAACGCGGTCAGCGATTGCGGCCAGCCGCTGTTGAACGTCAGCCGGATAGGGTTTGTAATACGCTTCGATGCCGTCCAGGCCGGTCTGCACCATCTGCGAGATTGCGCTCTCGAGTGCGCCCCCGGACCAGCCGGTCTGCAGCGGATGCGCCAGGAAAACAAGCCCTCCGGCCACGTGTACCGCGCTGATAACCTGCTCTACATTCAGTGGTTCTCTTGCGGCGTTGGCCAGCAAGTGCTGGACAGCATCGTGTGCAGGGTTGAATCCGTAGGCCAGCAGGTGCACTTCGGTGCCGTTGAAGTTGGCGTGCAGCTCTGCTCCGGTAACCTGCGCTATACCGTGGCACATTGTGGCGCGACCAAACGACGCAGTTCCGGCAACAGTGTGGTGATCGGTCAGCGCGGCGTAATTGACTCCGGCCTCGGCCAGCTTGTCCGCTACAACGTTGGCCGCAAAGTACCCGTCGCTGGAGTCCGAATGACAGTGCAGGTCCACCACTACGACTGGCTCGGCGAGCGCTACGACGCTATTGGAATCCGATTCGAGCATAGCAGATTATAACACGGGTGCGCATCGGGACTACGTGTCGCTTTTCCTGGCAAAGTGTGCAAATTCCATCGCGTAGGTGCCGCGGCCCTGGGTCATGCTGCGCAGCGAGGTGGAATAGCCGAACATGTTGCGCAGCGGAATCTCGGCGCGAATATGCTCGCGCATTGCGCGCGATTCAACGCCCTGAACCGTTCCGCCGCGCATACTCAGCGCGTTGATCACATCGCCCATATACTCCTTGGGGCTCATGACGTCAACACGCATGATCGGCTCCAGCAACACCGGTTCGGCGTGTTTGCAGGCGTTATCGAATCCCAGCGACGCGGCAGCCTCAAAGGCAAAAGCCGTTCCGGTAGCAGGGTTGTATACCGCGTCGACCAGCGTTACGCCGATATCAATAGTGGGGTAGCCGTAACTGATGCCCGAACCGAATGCACCGTCCACTCCACGTTCCACCGCCTGCTGATACTCTGCCGGCAGAACCGCCCTGGAAACCTGAGTGGAAAAGCGATTGCCGCTGCCGCGCGGTAGCGACTCAACTTTGAGCGTGATTTCGGCGCTGTTCTCCTTACCCGCCAGCATACGGTGAAACTTTTCGACATGAGTGGCGCTGCCGGCGATCGATTCGCGGTAGGTGACCTGCGGCGGGCCGACTTTGGCCTGAACCTTGAAGTCTTCTATCATGCGGGTCACCAGCACTTCCAGGTGCAGTTCACCCATGCCGGAAATAATCAGCTCACCGGTGTCCTCGTCTTCGCGGCTGAAAAAGGTCGGGTCCTCTTTGGCGAGGATGGTCAACACCTCTTTGAGGCGGTCGCGCTGCGACAGGGTCTGCGGCTCAATTGCAACGCTGATTACGGGTACCGGAAACTGTAGCCGCTCCAGCATCACCGGAAAGCCTTCGCTGCCGACCGTATCGCCGGTCTGGGCAAGCTTGAACCCCACGGCTACTGCGATGTCGCCGGCTTCGACCGAATCGATCTGCTCGGTGCGGTTCGCGTGCATTCGTAACAAACGGTGAACGCGCTCGCGCTTTTTCTTATCGACGTTGTAGACCGCGCTACCGGACTTCAGCGCGCCCGAATACATTCTTATAAACGACAGATCGCCGGCCTCGCGCTCGCTTTGAATCTTGAACACAAAACCAACCGGGTGGCCGTCGCTGCTGCGCTCGATCTCGACGTCAACATCTTTCTTGGCGTGGTGCGCTACAATAGGCGGCAGCTCTTCGGGCGCCGGCAGGTAGTTGAGGATCGAGTCAAGCAGAGGCTGCACGCCGATATTGCGCAGGCTGGCGCCGCACATAACCGGTACCAGGCGGCGCTCTATGGTCTCCTTGCGCAGGGTGCGGTCTATCAGGTCGGCCGGTATCTCGCTGCCTTCGAGGTAGAGCTCAGTTATTTCATCACAGACCGCGCCAAGCTGGTCGATCAGGGTCTGCCGCCACTGATCGGATAGTTCGCGGTATTGCGGCTGTATCTCGGACGCTTCGAAGTTGGTGCCGTAGTTGTCTACGTCCCAGTGCATTTCACGCAGGTTGATCAGATCGATAATGCCGCTGAACTGTGACTCGCGGCCAATCGGCAGATGTGTCACCACTGGCGTAGCGTGCAGTTTTTCCCGGATTTCCTCGACCACGGCAAAAAAATCGGCGCCGGTACGATCCATCTTGTTGACGTAGGCGATCCGCGGCACCTGGTAGGTGTCGGCCTGATGCCAGACCGTCTCTGACTGCGGTTCGACACCACCCACGGCGCAGAAGACTGCTACAGCGCCGTCGAGAACGCGCAGCGAGCGCTCTACCTCAGCGGTGAAGTCAACGTGCCCGGGAGTGTCGATGATGTTGATCTGATGGTCCTGCCAGAAGCAGGTGGTGGCAGCCGAGGTGATAGTGATACCGCGATTCTGCTCCTGCACCATCCAGTCCATGGTTGCTTCACCATCATCTACCTCGCCCATGCGGTGGCTCTTTCCGGTGTAGAAGAGAATTCGCTCAGTAGTTGTGGTCTTGCCCGCGTCTATGTGGGCCATGATACCGATATTGCGGATCTTGCGTAGTTTCATCGATGCTCCGTGGGCACAGATAGTAGCAAAATAGCGGCGCTTGATCAAACCGGCTTGACGATCAACAGGGCTTGTGGTAGCTTTGGGCTCGTCCGGGCGCTTAGCTCAGTTGGGAGAGCGCTTGCCTTACAAGCAAGATGTCGGCGGTTCAAGCCCGTCAGCGCCCAGTCTTCGTAGTACGCTGCAGCCATGCCGATAGAACACAAAAACCGATAGTCGCCAGGCCCCGGCGCATAAGGGAGAAGCCGGCTGCATGAAACCCAGTGCCGACAGTTCCAGGTTTGACTGCGTAGCAACCACACTGCCGGGTTTGGAGACGGTGCTGCAGCGTGAGATACAGGCGCTTGGCGTCGCAGATGCTGAGCCCGGCCATCAGGCCGTGCGCTTCAGCGCCGACCGCGAGTTGCTCTATCGCGCCAATCTCGAGCTGCGCACCGCGTTGCGTGTACTGGTTCCGCTTGCCGAGTTTCAAGCCGCTGACGCTGAGGCGCTCTATCGTGGTACGCGTGAGCTGCCGTGGGAGCGCTACCTGACACCGCAGATGACGCTGGCGGTGCGTGCGGCTACCGGTTCGCCCACCTCGGATGATCCGCGCTTCGCTGCGCTGAAGGTCAAGGATGCGATTGTCGACCGCCTGCGAACCAGGTACGGGCGCCGGCCAAGCGTGGACGTGCGTAATCCGGATCTGCAGGTCAATCTGTTCTGGAGTCGGGAAGCGGCGGTTATCAGCCTGGACAGTTCCGGCGAGTCGCTGCACCGGCGCGGCTATCGCGCTGAGCAGACCGCTGCCCCTCTGTCCGAAGTGCTGGCCGCGGGCATGGTGCTGCTCAGCGGCTGGGACCGCCGCTCGACGTTCTATAATCCGATGTGCGGTTCGGGTACTATCGCCATTGAGGCCGCCCTGATCGGCTGTGGAGTGGCCCCGGGGCTGCTGCGTCGGCAACTGGGATTCCAGCGCTGGCTCGATTACGACAGCAAACTGTGGCAACGGCTGCACACAGCCGCCAAGCAGGATGCGCACGAGCGAACGGCATCGCCTGCGCCGGTGGCAGCCGGCGACATCGATCCGTCGGCGGTGCGCATCGCGGTGCGAAATCTGGAGCGCACCGGCTTTGCAGACCTGGTGCGCGTAATGCGGCGCGATTTCCTGGCCGATGAGCCTCCAAAGCAGCGAGGCGAGACGCCGGTTGTGTTGATTAATCCACCGTACGGCAAACGGCTGCACGAACCCCGGATAGAACATCTCTACGCTGCAATTGGAGACCGCCTGAAGCAGTCCTACGCGGGCTGGAAGGCGTGGATCATCAGCGGTAATCGGCCGGCACTGAAGCAAATTGGCCTTCGCGCCCAGACAAAAACCTCGTTGTACAATGGTCCGATCGAGTGCAGTTTTCGCTGCTACGCTCTCTACTGAGCCGTAACCGATCGAGCGTATCAGATAATCGTCCAGATTCCGCAGTAGTGGCAGGCGCTGCCGGCGAGCACAAACAGGTGCCAGATCGAGTGGCCAAACCGCAGGCGCCGGCTGAGGTAGAACAGAGTGCCGGCGGTGTAGCAGATACCGCCGGCTGCCAGCCAGAAGAGTGTCCACGGATCGAGCGCCTGTAGCAGCGGCACCACGGCCACCACCACTACCCAACCCATGCCTACGTAGACCGCGGTTGAGAGGCGCCTGAATCGGCCGATGAAAAACAGCTTGAAAGCTATGCCCAGAACAGCCAGGCCCCAGATAACGCCAAAAATGGTCCAGCCCCAGCTGCCGCCGAGTCCCACCAGCGCAAACGGGGTATAGGTGCCGGCGATCAGCAGGTAGATTGCCACGTGATCGAGCAGCTTCAGACGCTGTTTAGCCCCGTGAGACGGTATTGCGTGGTACAGCGTTGAAGATGTGTAAAGCAGAACCAGCGTTGCCGAAAAGATAGAAACCGTCACCACATGCAGCGCACTGCCCCGAACGGCTGCCCGGATAATGAGCACAGCGCCCCCGAATAGTGCCATCAGCGCCCCGGCTGCGTGTGTTACGCTGTTGGCCAGTTCTTCGCGCGGGGTGCTCATCGGCTGTGATCTTTCAGGCTCATGCTGGCTAGTACGTCGACCCCGGTGCCGCGGTAGTTCACAATCAGAGGCTGGCCGCGTCTGACCGGCAGTGCAACGGTCATGCGGTAGAGTTCACGCAGCAGGTCATCGATATACTCGATTGGTATCGCAGACATGGTGCGCACCGCAAGACGCGGAAACTCTTGACTGTCGGTGCGGCAGGTGCAGGTAACCATTCGCTTGGGTGCAAGATATTCTTCTTCGCCATAAACCTTACCGCGGGCGCACTTGTTGCCCGTAACGGTGATGTCGTTATCCTTGTCCTGGCTGACCGTGAGACGGCAGCCGATCGGACAGCTGATGCAGATCATCTCTTTTGTGTTGCTGTCTGTTACGCTCATCGGATGCTTACCTCCAGCACGGAATCGGCGGATAGTTGCCATTTTTCGAGGTCTCGTTGGGTGAGCGTTACGCTGACCATCTCCGACGGTTGCACGTGCGGCAGCTTCTTCTGCTTGACGGTCAGATTATCGAGTTTCATCGTCAGTTGGGCGTTATTCTTGACGATCAGCGCGCGCAGGTAGAGTTTGTCCGGATGTTCAGGGTTCATTTTTGGCGGGCTGACGTAACGGACGTTGGCACCGGCTCTGATGGCCACCTGCTGCCGTGGCGGTCTGTTCCGCAGCCACGCGGCGGCGTAGGCTCCCGTGCGCCTGGCCTCTTCGGCAGCGTAATCTGCAAGATCATGGACGTGCAGCACGTTGCCGCACGAGAAGATCCCGGCCACGGATGTCATCATAGTCGAGTCGACCAACGCCCCGTTGGTCTGCGCTGAGAGTTCAATCCCGGCCGCCTGCGCCAGTTCGTTCTCCGGTACCAGTCCTACCGACAGCAGCAGCGTGTCGCAGGCGATATGGAACGCGCTGTCGTGATCCGGGATACCGTCTTTCAGCGGGGTTATCTCCACCATTTCGAGCCGATCTTTGCCCAGGATCCGCGTCACCACGTGGGACAGGTAGAGCGGGATATCGAAGTCATTGAGACACTGAACGATATTTCGCGTCAGGCCGGAGGGGTAGGGCTGGATCTCTACCACCGCGTGAACCCTGGCCCCCACCCAGGTCATGCGGCGCGCCATGATCAAACCGATATCGCCGGAACCTACAATTACCACGTCTTTGCCGGGAATATAGCCCTCAACGTTGACCAGGCGCTGTGCCAGGCCGGCGGTATAGACACCGGCAGGACGCGTCCCCGGGGTGCGTATGTTGCCGCGGTTGCGCTCGCGACAGCCCATCGCCAGGATAACGGCGCATACCGTAATTCTTATGATTCCATTGTGCTGCGAATAGCAGTAGAGCTGCTTGCCGTTTTTTGAGTCTTCGATGCTGGAAACAGTGGTATCGAGGAGGACCTCCACGCCGCAATGGCGTACTTGTTCGATGAACTCCTCGGCAAATTCGGGGCCGGTGAGTTCCTGTTTGAACTCCTGCAGGCCAAAACCGTTGTGGATGCACTGCATCAGGATTCCGCCAAGCTGGTTCTCGCGTTCCAGTATGACGCAAGAGAACCCGTGGCGGCGGACCTCCACCGCGGCAGCCATACCGGCAGCGCCGCCGCCGATTACGGCGATGTCGTACTGTTTCTCCTGCATGATTGTCTCTCCTACAGTCTACCGCTGAGCACCACGCTGCCGCGGCCGCGCTTGGTTATCTGATCGTAGTCCATTCCAGTTTCACGCATGATAAGTTTGATGATCCTGTAGGTGCAGAACCCGCCCTGACAGCGGCCCATCTGGGCGCGCGTGTAGTACTTGATGCCGTCGAGCGTAGTGTGTCCGCGTCGAATCGCTTCAACTACTTCAGCCTCGGAAATGGTCTCACAGCGGCAGACCAGATTGCCGTACGCCGGATTGCTCTGCAGCAGTTCGTCTGCCTCAAAGGGTGTGAAATCGCGGATTCGCGGCACCTTGGTCACAAAAGGATCCCAATCTGTCTTCTCGGTCAGGCGGCAACCGGCTTTTTTGAGCAGATCCTTGACGTATTCGCCAATCGCCGGTGCTGCAGTGAGCCCCGGTGACTGGATACCGGCAACCTGGATCAGGTTCGGGGCCTGCTGCGAAATATCGATGTAGAAGTCCGCGTCCTGCAGCGCCGGGCGCAGGCCTGAGAAGGCGGCGATAACGTCAGTCTGGGATACCACGGGTATCATCTTGCGCGCCTGATCGAAGATCTGGTTCAATTGTTCGGCGTTGGTAGATAGATCGTCCTTGTCCTGGATTTCCTGGGCGGTAGGTCCAATCAAGACGGTTCCTTCGGCGGTAGGTATGACCAGCATGCCCTTGGAAATCCGGGTGGGCACCGGGAAGAGTACCCGTTGCGGTGCTGCCTTGGTCATGCGGTCCAACAGGTAGTACTCGCCTTTGCGCGGCGAGATTGCGAACTCCTCGGCCCGCAACAGTCTTGAGACTTCATCGGCGTGCAGGCCCGCGGCATTGACAACGTAGTCGGCCTGCACAACGCGTCCGTCCTGGGCGTGAATGACGTGCCTGTCATTTTGACGCTCTGTGGCTACCACGTTGAAATCGGTCATCAGCTGAACGCTGTTCTTGCACGCCGATTCTACCACCGAGAAGACAAAGCGGTACGGCTCGATAACACCGCCCCCGGGTGCGTGCAGGCCACCGACGCAGTCGCTGTTGAGCTTGGGTTCCAGTTCAAACATGCGTTCTCGCGAACACATCTCGATACCGATGGCGCCGTTTGTCACGCCCTGCGTGTAGAGGTGATCGATGTACTTCATCTCCTCGTCGCTGAGCGCAACAACCAGGATACCACAGCGCAGAAATGGGAAGTCGAGTTCGCGCTGCAACCGATCGAACATCTGGTTGCCGCGGATCTCCAGGCGCGTCTTGAGGTATTTGGGGCTATGATGGAAACCGCCGTGAATAATTCCTGAGTTGGCCTTTGACACTCCAAAGGATACGTCGGCCTCGCGGTCCAGTAGTACAACATCGGTTTCATAGGCCGATAGCTGCCTGGAGATGCACGCGCCGCTGACTCCGGCGCCGATAACCGCAATGGTCGGGCGCGCGCGCGACTGCGTTGTAGTGGCGTTGTCAGACATAACCGGCACCTCTCTTGATGGACTCCTGATTTTACAGTTGTGCAAAGCAATACAACAATTGTGCAGGAATGGCTTCACTATAGCATGTGCGGTTGGTAGACGCAAATGGTTATTTCAACTCTCTTATGATAGACTTCACTACAATGGTAGAACGATGCCTGGTTCACAGCGAGGAGGATTTTCGCAGCATGGTTAGGTGCATGCTGCGCCATACGTTAAGGCTCGCAGAGCACGTTCTTGATGTAGCGCCGCAGCATCCTGGACGTACCGCGTTAGGACTGCTGCTGCAGGAAATCGGGCGACTCGAAGAGCTGGCCGACGCCTACGGCGCGCGAACAAATCAATACTGGATCCCGTTTCGCCGCGGAGTTGCCGCGGTCAAGCTTTTTTCGGATGTGCACTACAAGCTGCTGCACCTCAAGTACAGCATTCCGCTCTACGCGCTGATGCAAGTTGACGAGGACGTTGACCAGGCAACCAGCTCGGCGCTCGAATGCAGCAACCGTCTGCTGACCACAGTCCTGAACACCTTTGTGGGCCTGGCGCGACAGTACGATCTCTACTCGGACTTTCCCGCCTATGAGCCGCGCTGCGTCGAGAGCGAAGAGGTCACATGGCGGCTTCCCAACGATCTGGTGCGTAACACCGTACATCGTAAACCCGATGAGACCGTGGTCAGCCTGGCTACCGCCTTTCTGAACGAGGTTGAAGGCAGCGATTTTCGTGGTGTGTATTCTGCGCTGCAGGAACGGGGTTTTTGTGATTGCGTACCGGCTGTTGCGTGCGAGAAAGACTTCCGTCGCTTTGAGGATGTGTTTCATAATCTGCAGGCGCTGTACGATTCTTATATCGGCGGAACCGATCTCGAGCAATCCAACGAAAAGCTGAGCTTTCTGCGCGGACACGCTACTATCGTCTTTCATCTGCTGGAGGTCATTACCGGTCTGACCCATCATTACGAACGTCATATGATAGGCGCCGATTCATCGTACCGCGAAACTTTTACAGAAATGCAGCAGGACATGTCGTGGATCGTCACATCGTACGCTATGGAGTTCGCGATGCTCTTCGCAACCAGCGCACAGGAACTTTGCCGCGAGCTGATCCGCCAGTATACCGTGAACACCACGATCATGTTACCGGCGCCGGCCTATCGGGGCTTTCACGTACGCCCTTCGACGCTGATTGCGCGCATTGTACGTCACTACGGCAGCGAGGTCACGCTTGAACTCGAGGACGAGCGCTGTGACGCTTCCGCCCCGCTGGATATTATCCGCGTTAATGAACGGATTAACGCCATCAAGCGCCGCACAATCGGTCGGGCGCTTGTGGAAATGAGCGATCCCAACGGCCAGAAGGGCGACTATCCGGGAGCGTTATACGAGATGCTTCTGGCGCTATTCCGCCAGAAGAAGCTGGTTATCTATTCGCAGGACATAAGTCTGGATGACATCAGCGTAACCGAGGGCGAGTCGCTGGGTGAGTACGCCAGACGGGCAGTTGCACAACTGCTGGCAGAAGGTGCTATCGACATCCGCGCTGATATCGGTGTCACGTTCCACGGAGACAAGCGCGCCCTGGATGACCTGAAACTACTGGCCGACAACGGATACGGCGAGGATCAGTTCGGCAACAATATCCCTTTGCCGCGGGAGCTTGGCTATCTGAAGCGCTGATGCAAACAATGAGACAATACGTTGTCCGCGCTATGTGTTGCGCTGACCTCGCTCAAGAATAGCGAAGAAATCCTGCTCCGGCAGCATTGCGCCACCGGTCAGCCAGCAGACGTGGGTTACGCTGCCGGCGTCAGCGACACTGTCGGGCTGAAGGGCACGCAGCAGCGGACCAACAAGCGCTGCGGCGGCCGAAGGTTCGGCGCGGATACCCTCGGTCTGCCACAACAGGAAAGCCAGTCGCATGAGCTGCTGGTCACCACAAGTGTAGCAGCCGTCCAGCAACTGCAGCATCATTGGCAGGACCAGAGGTGACGGCATGCCCACCGCCAGCCCATCGGCAGCGGTGATCCCATCAAGTCCGTATTCCGAGACGTGCAACCCGCTGCGTCCGGTCAGCATTCCCAGCAGGAAACACGGTGCGTGGGTCGGTTCGGCAAAGTAACAGCGGGCACGGTCCTGCAGCGCGTGCTTCAGACCAAAGGTTACGCCGCCCGGACCGCCGCCAACTCCGCACGGAAGATAGAAATCCAGCGGCGTATCGCGGTATTGAGCGTCCTCCAATTGCAGCAGTTGCTTCTGCAACCGCAAAGCAGCAACACTGTATCCCAGAAACAGCTCCTGCGAGCGTTCATCGTCGACAAAGTGAACGCGTGGAAAGGCCTGGCCGGCTTCACGTGCGGCTACCACGGCGGCGCTGTAGTCTCCGCGATGCTCGATGACACCGGCACCGCGTTCGCGCAGCAGACGCTTTTTCCAGGTCTTGGCATCGTGCGACATATGCACTTCCACTTTGAAGCCCAGCGCACGGCCGGTGATGCCTACGCTGAGTCCCAGGTTGCCGGTTGATGCAACCGTGATAGTGTGCTGCGAAAACAGCTGATGCGTATTGTTCTGGTTGAACAACCGGTAGTCTGCTGCGGCCAGATCGGCGCCGTTGAGCAGGCCGGACTCAATTGCAAGACGTTCGGCGTAGCACAGCACTTCGTACACGCCGCCGCGAGCTTTGATCGAACCAGCCACCGGTAGCTCGTTGTCGCATTTCAGCACGATGCGCGGCGTAAACGGCAGGCGATACTCGCTCTGGAGCGTTCTCGCCAACGTGGGCGCGGGTCGTAGCGGACTGTCGATGATGCCGTTGCTGGAGCGAGTGTCGGGGAACAGCTGCTCGACCAGCGGTGCGAAACGCTCCAGGCGCGCCTGGGCAGCAAACATGTCGTCGGCTGTCAGCGCGAGTGTCGGCAGCGCGACCGAGGCGGAAATCCGGTTGGGATTGCGCCAGAACAGCGGTTTTGCGGCCTTTATGTCATCGAGCAGCGCTGTCTGGGGCGGATCGAAGTGCATGAGCAGAGTATAGCGCGCTTTTGCTGCCCGGTCGACGACTTAGTGAATTCCGGCATCGCGCCAGCGCGATAGCAGGATTACCTCAGGACGGTACTCGAAGTGGATCGGGTCAAACGATAACCATTTTCCGCCCCAGATGAAACCGTGCTTCTCAAAAGAATCGATGACCGGCGGCGGCATGCTCCAGCGCTGTTCCGCGGGCAGGTCCCACCACTCTTCAATTCCAGACTGCATTGCCCAGCGCCAGTAGCCAAAGCGGTTGCGGTACGTACGCGGGATGAGGTCTACGGCTACGCCGTAACTGTGGTAGCTGCGACGGTTGGTCCCGGCGATCTCGCGCCAGGAGAAGGTGCTGACCTGCTGAAGATCCGCAACGGCATCACGCACCGCCTGGTCTGTGACCATCAACGAGCGGATTTCGCGTTCCACCTGCGCCAGCGGCTCAACTATCATGCGGTGCGCGCGCGTTTTCATGCCGAGGAAGGTGATCTCAACGATATGCTGCGAAGCGTCACGGTAGCTCGAGATGCCGTACAGCGAGTCCAGGAAAGCGTTATGGCGCGGAAGGCCCTGCTCCGCCGGCGCCTGACTGCGCGCGCGTAGTCGCTCGGCGGTTTCGTCATCAACCCGGCGCTGCTGCAGCGGACCGAGCGTGTAGTTGTAGAAACGAATCGCGGTGTACAGACGGCTGTTGAAGCGCTCCGGTTCGGGAAGCAGCCGGCCGTCGGCCCAGTAGAACCATGTCTGATCGATGCGCAGCGCCCATTCACCGTCACGGAACGCAGTTTCCGCTATTCGATCGGGGTAGGCGGCTGCCAGCGCGCGCATTTGCAGCCGCCCGCCAGCGGTCACCCGCGTAACAACGTTGGCCTCAAGCGGCTGCGCCGCCGGTTCTTGAGCCAGGCCGGTGACAGCGCCACATATCAGGAGCATCAGGTAGAGCGGTACCAATCCAAGCCTGAGCACAAGCGTAAAGATAGCACAAACAGGAAGAATCGCCAAATATTTGGTCTTGCGTTTGAACAGCGAACGACGTCACACGTTGATTATCGTGATACAATAGCAGAAAGGAGCGTTACGTGGATCTTGATCAACCGTCTGTAGCAGTCTTGTGGGATGTGGAAAACGTCAATCCCGGCGACAATAGTGGCACCATTGAGAGCATCGTTGATTACGCCGGCACCCACGGCAGGGTGACCGTGGCGGTGGCATTTGCCAACTGGACCAACAACCGTGTAACCCGCTGCGGCAATCATCTGGCTGCGCTCGGCTTTCAGCTGATCCACGTTCCCAAAGCGCGCAAGAACTCGGCTGATGTGTCGCTGGTTGCCTACGGAACCGAGCTGCTGATTCTCTACCCGCACGTCAAGGTGTTTGTGCTGGTAACCGGAGACGCGGATTTTCGTCCGCTGCTGGTAACCGTCAGACGGCGCGGCGCTTCGAGTGTGGTGGTGTGCGACGCGCGCAGCGCAAACGAAGACCTGCTGTCGATGGCCGACGAATATGCCGACTTTCGGCAGCTCGAGGACACCGATTCCTCCGAGCCCGAACGCGGCAGTGATGCGGGTGATAGCGCGTCGCGCCTGGCCGAACCGGTAGCGCTCAGCCGCGAAGACGCCTTTCTGCTGCTCAAGGAGGCCGCCAACCGCATGCTGGTCGATAAGCGCGTACCGCGGCTTGGGCCGCTGAAGATCCGCATGCGCCTGCTGAACGAGGCCTTCGACGAGTCGGCGCTCGGCTACCGCTCCTGGAAGCAGTTTGTGCTGGCCGCAGCCAAAGCCGGGTTCGTCAAGATCGAAGAGGTCGACAGCGACCTTGCAGTACACCCCGCTGCAGATGACAACGGCGGCAGCCTTCCGCCGCTGCCGGAACCGATCATTGAGCTGCTGCGCGCGGTTGCCGCGCGCGAGGGCAAGAGGAGCGCTGGTGATGAATGGAAGTCCTTTGGCCAGGTTAACCAGGAGTTGCTGCAGCGCGGTGTCGACTACAAGACCCACGGCTACCGTCAGTTCAAGAAGCTGGTTGAAGCGGCGGAGAAGCGCGGTGTAGTGGAGACCAGCAATCGTAAGCTGGACTGGTTCATCCGGCTGTCGAGCGACGGCGAGTCTTATCTGTAGCCGGCGAGATGGGGAGAAGCCACAGTGAAGCTTGAACCGTTTTACGAACTGGATGTGGTACTGGTCTGCGGGCTGCCGGCATCCGGCAAATCTCATTTTTCACGGCGTTTTTTCAATCGTGATAATCGTAAGCGCGTTAACCGCAAGGAAATCCGCCGCAACCTGCACCAGATGACCGAGTTTGGCCAGGAGTGGAAGGAGGAATATTTTGACAACAGCGATGAGGGACTGGTCAAGCACGTCGAGCGGCGTATTCTCGAGCATCTGCTGCACAGCGGCAAACGAGTGCTGGTAGACAATACCAGCGTTTCGGTTGCCTCACGCAAGAGTTATCTCGCCCTGGCACGCCAGATGCGTAAATCGATTGGTATTGTATTCCTCAATACTCCGTTGAAACTCTGCATCCAGCGCAACAGCCAGCGGACACAACACGTTCCCGACGTTGTCATCGCTAACCTCTCGGCGGCAGTTGAGCTGCCGCGGCCCGAGGAAGGCTTTGACGAGTTACTGATTATCAACGAGTACTGAGCGTGCCCGTTCAGCGCGCGCATTCAGCGCGCGCCGGCGGCTAAAAGGCGTTCAATTATCGCCAGGTTGTAGCGGCTCTCGCCGTTGCGGATTGCATAGTCCAGCGGCGAGCGTTCGACGTGGTTACGCACGTTGACGTCGGCGCCTGCGTCGAGCAACATTTCCACCACCGGCTGATAGCGCACTCCCAGATGCAGCGCCGTATTGTCAAATGCGTCGGTTGCAGTCACGTCGGCACCGCCGCGGAGCAGTAGCTGAACAACCTCGGGATGGCGCGCACCGCGATGGAGAGCGGTGCGGCCGATAAGGTCGCGCTGTTCCAGGTCGGCCCCATTGTGAAGCAGGCGCTCTACAATTGCGGCATAACCGCGGGCGGCCGCCCAGTGCAACGGCGGTGTCCAGGCAGACGGCCGCGTGTCTGCCGGCAGCAACGCGGCGGTTGCCAGCAGCAGCAGCAGTGTGACCAGAGATCGCCGGGGCATTGAAGCAATCAACCTCCGCATACGACAATAGTTTCGGCTTAGCCGAGCAAAAGTGCAAGAAGCGCCGCTGAAAATTTTCTTCGGTAGGGCGGCGGATCAGCGGTGTTACGGCCGCGGGAACAGGTCCCACAGCACGTCCGGCGCTGGATCGGCAGTCAGGGTCAACAGCTGCCCGCTGACAGGATGAGTGAATCGCAGCGAGCGCGCAAACAGGTAAATCCCGCCGCCGGGGTTCGAGCGTCGGGCCCCGTACTTGAGATCGCCCTTGATTGGCGCGCCGGCAGCCGAGAGCTGGGCGCGGATCTGGTGGTGGCGCCCGGTGTGCAGATTCACCTCCAGCAGCGTGTACCGGTCCGACTGGCCGAGCACGCGATATTCCAGGTTGGCGCGCTTGCGGTTCTTTGCCGCGGTGCTGTGAACGCGGGCGCGGTTTGTCTGGCGATTGTTTGACAGGTAGTGCTCCAGCCTGCCGTACGGTTCCGCCAGAGTCCCCTCGACCACCGCCCAGTAGCGTTTTTCCACTGATCGTTCGCGGAACACGCGGTGCAGTCTGCGCAGGGCTTCCTCGGTGCGCGCAAAGATCACCAGGCCTGCAACGGGCTGATCGATGCGGTGAACCACGCCCAGAAACCGCTGGCCGTCGCACATCAGCTGTTGGCCGGCCAGGCGGTAGCGCACCGCGTCAAACAGCGACGGCGTACCCGAGGGATCATTTTCAACCGGCATTCCCGACGGTTTACTGACCACGATCAGGTGTTCGTCCTGGAAGACAACCGCAAAGGCGTCACTCATGCGCGGGCTCTGGATCAACGTACTTGGCCTTCATAAACGGTATCTTGTGAAAGATGCGCTGCAGCCGTTCGGCTTCGCGCGGGGACAGGGCCGCGCGCGCAAAGATGTCGCGAAACAGACGCAGCGTATCACGGCTGTCAAAGGCGCGGAAGAACCCGAGACGCTCGAAGCATTGCAGAATGACCGCCATCAAGTGGTCCAGTTGTTGCTGATTCACAGCTACGCGGCTACGCCGGCGATCCTGCGCAACGTACAGAGCGTAGGTGATGATCTGTACTGCGTGCGAAAGGTTCAGCGAGGGGAACGTCGGCGCGGTCGGGATAGCAATCACTACCGGACAGAGTCGAAGCTGCTCGGTTGTAAGACCGTGTTCTTCGTTGCCAAACACGATTGCGATGTCTGCGCCGGCGACGCCGGCCGCGTAGTGCGCAAAACTCTCTGGTGAGTAGCGCGGCTGCGAGCGGTGAGTGCCCGGACGGCGGCTTGTCCCGGCAACCAGCACCGCGTCGGATAGTGACTGTGCGAGCGTATCAAATCGGCGTGCGTTTTTGTAGATATCCCAGGCGTGCACTGCGGTTATCCGCACTTCGTGATCGTTGAGTGGCGCTGCCGGTGAAACAATGTCGAGACTGGTGACACCCATGGTCTTCATGGCGCGGCAGACCGAACCCACATTGGCGCTTGTCTTGGGGTTGCATAATACAATTCTGCTTCGAGCTGCAAGAGTATCCATCTGGGCGAGTATAGCCAGGGATCGCCATCGGCGCCAACCACCGGCATGGAATCGACGTTGCATACGGTGTGAACCAGATGCTATAATGCACAGCGGAGCAAGGAGTACGTGATGCAAGAAACCGGTGTATTTTACGTTCGAGTGAAGCACGATCTGCGCAAGGCCTTTGAAGACTTTTTTCCGCACATGTCGTCGCATTATATCAACATGAGCAAATTGTTCGACAAGAAGAAGAGCTATCCGGTACTGGCGGTAGAGAAGGTCACGGTTTTCACCAAAGAGGGTGCGGAAACCGAGTCTGCGCGCTTCTTGTTGCCCTCGGAGAACGGCAACTTCATCTGGATTCAATGTGAGCTGTTCACCTTCGATGGATTTGCTCCGAAGTAAGAAACGTGTCACGCACACTGCATCTCGCTGATGGGGACAATCCGTTTCACTCCACAACCCTGCTGATCAATCCCTCTCGCTACCCGCAGTATGTCAAGATCCTGCGCCGCGTGCTCAAGCGGGTCACAATACCCGAAGTCATTGAGAGCCGCAGTCCCGAGCATTTTGTGGAGCAGGTGGGCGTCTTCTGCCGCGGTTCAAAGCGTAATCTGCTGGTATGGGGCGGGGACGGCACCGCCCACGCGGCAATCAACGCTTTTATGCGTCAGAAGGAGAGCGGCCAGGAGTTGTCGCGCAAGTCGCTGGGTTTTCTGCGCGGGGGCACCGGTAACGGCATACAGGACTCCTACGAAGTACCCTACGGCATCCGGAAGCAACTGCGGGCCTACGGTGAGAGCCTGCGCAATGATCATACAATTCCGGTTGACCTGATGCGGATTTCAACCGGCCGGCGGGACTGGTACGGCCAACTGGCGGGATTTGGTTTTGACGCTCAGGTCCTGCGTGCCAGGAGCGAGAAGAGGCGCAAACTGGATGACGGTACCAGTATATCACCGCGCGGCGGATACCATTATCTGTTATCGGGGCTGGCGGTGTTTTTCAGTCCGATTTCCAGGATCCGCCATCGGTTTTCGTTGCACATGTACAACGGCAAGTACGCGTTTCGCAGCACGCGGGTCAACGCCGAATTTGCCTTTGATGAGATTGTGCGTGATGCTGCTCCGGCAATGATCGAGGTTGGCACGCGGCCCTATTACGGTAAACTGTTCAAGGTGTGCCCGGATGTCGTGTGCAACGACGGCAACATGGACCTCTACCTGTTCAATTTTACGCGTAAAGTGTGGGTGGCACGCAATATCGTCGCGCTGTGGTTGGGTAAACACGATCGCATAAACCGACGTCTTTTCGGCAAGAATCGCGGTGTGATCGAACGCTACGAGCTTACCGAACTCGAGGTCTCATCCCCGGCTGCGTTTGTCTTTCACGTGGACGGTGATCTGCACCACGCGGAGCAGGAGCCAGGCCAGGACTACCGGGTGAATATATCGGTTCTGCCGCGGGCGGTATCGTTTATTGTCCCCGACCACTTCTATCGCCTGTTTCATCCTTTCGATGAGCAGGAAGAATTCGATAAAGGAGCCACTGATGGTTGAACTGCCGGTTGCGGGAAGCCGAGACAAGTACCGGGTAGCGCCGAGCAAGATCATCGCGCTTGGCCTGAACTACAGGGAACACATTGCCGAAAGCCTTTCGGTAAACGTGCGCGGTATGGACGAGAATACGCCGGCTGAGCCGGTACTGTTCCCCAAGACCCCCAACGTGCTGATTGGCGGCGGCCAGCCGATTGTCCTGCCGCGCATCGTGGCGTCGTACGGCTTCGAGGCACCCCGCACCGACTACGAAGGCGAACTGGCGCTGATCATCTCACGGCGTGCGCGCAATATCACCGAACGTGACGCGCACGATTATGTCTACGGTTATACTTGTATGAATGACGTCAGCCAGCGCAACATCCAGAACGGCGACCGCTCGGGCTGGTTCCGCGGTAAGTCATTCGACACGTTTGGTCCGATCGGACCGGTTGTAGTTCCAGCGGCGCAATTGGGCGATCCTCAGGCGCTTGCGCTGCAGACCAGGCTCAACGGGAAAGTGGTTCAACGGGGAAACACCGCTCAGATGATTTTTGGCGTAGCGCAACTGCTGGCGTTCATCTCGCGTAACTTCACACTTGAACCAGGAGATATCATTCTCACCGGTACTCCAAGCGGTGTTGGACCGCTGGCCGCGGGCGATGTGGTTGAAGTGGAGATCGAAGGAATCGGTGTGCTGCGTAATCCGGTTATAGACGAAGCACTGGACTGATTCGCGTGGTGCGCGGCAGCGCTACTGCGGTGCGCGAGAGTGGCGCGCGAGCTCACCCAGCAGTTTGCGTACATCCTCGGTGGAGTGGACAAAGAAGCGCGCCTGTGACAGGTCGATGCCGACCTTTATCGTGTACTGTTCATCTGTCAGCATGGCGAACATATCCTCATCGGTCCAGTCGTCGCCAATGGCCATCACAAAGTCCCAGTTGCCGCCTTCGTACCACGCCACAGCGGCGCGTCCTTTGTTGACGTTGGAGTGCTTGATTTCCAGGATGTAGTTGCGTTCAAGAATTGACAGATCGTGATTGGTAGTTAAACTGATCAGGGCGTCTTTGAGCTCGCTGAGCCGTACCGCCGCCAGTTCAGGTTGTGCGCGGCGGTAGTTCCAGACCAGCGAATAGTCAGACTCCTCGACCTTGGTGCCCGGGGTCCGATTGCAGTAGAGCTGCAGGATCGGCAGGATTGTCTCCTTCCACTCGCCGTTGACCTGCTCGGTGGTGTGCCAGTTATCGCTCTTGCCCTTATACCAGATGCCGTGACCGGCGATAATTCCAACCGGCAGATCACGAAACACTCCCTGCAGGTAGTCCTTGGGTCGGCCGCTTATGACCACAACTTCGTTGCGTGAATCGGCTGCCAACGCGGCGATGTCATCGATGCTCTCGCTGCTGAGCTTGCCGGCGCGGTGCTCGTGGTCTATCAAGGTGCCGTCGTAGTCCACAAAGATCAGGCGCCTGGAGGCGGCATCGTAATCAGCGATCAGACGCTGCTTCTGCTTCTCGGTAAACGCGCGCTTGGCAAAAGATTGTTGCATTTCGGCTACCGCCACCAGTTTATCCATGAAGTCGCCGGCCCAGTAGTGGATGTCGTACAACTCGAGTCGCTCGTGCATGAGCCGGTTTTTCTGCTCCTGTTCTTCAAGCGGCATTTCAAGAGCCTCGCGGATGGCCGCGGCAATCTGCGGCTCGTTGTTGGGGTTTATGGTGATCGCTTCACCGAGCTCGCGTGCAGCGCCGGCGGTTTCGCTGAGCACAATTGCCCCGCGGTAGTCCTTGCGCGCTGCGACGTACTCCTTGGCGATCAGGTTCATCCCGTCGCGCAGCGGCGTCACCAGCAGTACGTCGGCCTGGGTGTAGGCGGCGGTAAGCTGGTCAAACGGGAACGGCCGGTAGAAGTAAGAGATTGGAGTCCATCCGATCTGGCCCAGGGTACCGTTAGTGATGCTTACCAGTTCGTCGATCTCGCGTTTCAGTTCCTGGTAGTGCGGTACCGCCGTCCGTGAAGGAGCAACAATCAGGATCATTGTGACCTTGCCCTGATAGTCGGGGTTCTGCTGCAGGAACAGGCGATAGGCGCGGATGCGCATCGGGATGCCTTTGCTGTAATCCAGGCGGTCAACCGAGAGGATGATCTTCTGTCCGTCCAACTCGCGGCGGATGTTTTCTATCTCCTGTTGGACCGCGGGTTTCTCTCGAGCCGAGGCGTACTTCTGGTAGTCGATGCCCATCGGAAACGCATCGACTTTGATCATCCGATTGGCATACTTGACATTGGCCATCTGGTGCTCGGCGCCGAGAATTCTGCGGACCGCGCTCAAGAAATGGCGAGCGTAATCGTAGGTGTGGAAGCCAACCAGGTCGGAACCCAGGATGCCGTCCAGAATCTGTTCACGCCACGGCAGCAGCCGGAATACTTCGTACGACGGAAACGGAATATGCAGGAAGAAACCGATGCGCGCGGTAGGCAGCGCCCGCTTGAGCATCTGCGGCAGCAGCATCAACTGGTAGTCGTGGACCCAGATGAAGTCGTCTTCCTCGGCAACTTCGAGCACCCTGTCGAAATACTTCTCGTTCACGCTGCGATACGCGTGCCAGAGCTCTTCGCTGTAGTCGGCGTAGGTAGGAAAATAGTGAAACAGCGGCCAGACAATGTTATTACAGAAGCCGAAGTAGAACTGCTCGATCTCGTCCTCTCTCAAGGCTACCGCCACACTTTTATGCTCCTGGCGCAAGCGGTCGGATATGACCTGGTTCATTTCAGCAGAAAGGCCTTCCGATGGTACTCCGGTCCAGCCGACCCACAGGCTGTTCTCCTGCTGGTGGAGCGAACTCAGTCCGGTAGCCAGGCCCCCCATGCTGGGTGAGAAATGCGGTCCGTCGGCATCGATGCTAACTGAAGTAGAAAGACGATTGGAAACAAGCAGTATTTTCCCCATATAGTACAGAATATCCGGTTATCCTTGTTGCGTAAAGTGCTCGGCACTGGGAGGTTGTGCCTTAGCGGCAGGCTGTGCTTGCCAGCGGCGCAGCTATTCTGCTACCATCAGCCACAACGAACGAACTGTTCTCAAACGGTGGACAAAACGTATGCAGTACCTGATGGCATTGGATATCGGTACCTCGGCAGTCAAGGCCGCGCTGTTCGATCTTTCCGGACAGCTTGCAGCACTCTCGACGCAAGAGTACACATTGGATAAGCCGCGCGCGGATATCCTGGAGATCGACCCCGAGAAGTACTGGGCCGCCGCCCAGGCGGCTATCGCTGCGATTATCGACAGCTCCGCGGTATCGGCTTCGGATGTGGTCTCGGTCGGTGTTACCAGTCAGGGTGAAACCCTGATAGTTCTCGACCAAGCCGGTAACCCGTTACGCAAAGCAATCGTGTGGCTGGACAATCGCGCTGTCGAGGAGGCAGACCGGATTGCGGCGGCTTTTGATTCCGATGAGGTTTATCGGCGGACCGGTCAGCACGAGATCGTGCCGGGCTGGACTGCGGCCAAGATTCTGTGGATCCGCAACCACGAGCCGGAGCTATTTCGCCGTGCCGCTATGTTTCTGATGGTGGAAGATTATATCATCTACCGCCTTACCGGTGAGTACGTAACCGATCATGCCATCAATCCGTCGACGCTATACTACGATCTGACGAATTCAGATTGGTGGGACGAGATGCTGGCGTTTCTTGGCATCTCGCGCGCGCAGCTGCCTCAGCTGCGCTATTCGGTAAGCGAAGGGATCAGGCTCCGCGCTCAGATTGGCCTGAAGGCCGCCACCACGGTTGTGACTACCCCGATAGACCAGGTTACCGGTGCGGTTGGCGCCGGCAACGTTGTGCCGGGATCGATTACCGAGACCACCGGTACGGTGCTGGGGATCTGCGCCACCTCCAGCAAACCACTGTACGATCCGCAACGGCGGGTCGGACTCTATCGTCACGCGCTACCCGGTTCGTTTGTGGTGTTGCCGTGGGTTCCAACCGCCGGGATGATTCTGCGATGGTTTCGCGACGAACTGGGCGCAGGAGCCGGCTTTGACCAGCTGAGTCGCGAAGCGATGCAGGTGCCGGTCGGTAGTGAGGGATTGATTGTACTGCCGCATTTCAGTGGTGCGGTCAGTCCACAGGTCAATCCCGCGGCGCGCGGCGTCATCTATGGACTGACCCTGGGGCATACACGGGCGCATATCGTGCGGGCCATAATGGAATCGGTTGCATTCATGCTGAAAGAGAACCTGGATATGCTGGAATCCCTCGGCCTGAACTCCCGGTGGGTTTGCTCACTCGGTGGCGGCGCCCGCAACGATTTCTGGCTGCAGATCAAGGCCAGCGTTCTCAATTGCACTATCGTGACACCGGAGGTGCAGGAGTCAACCTGCCTCGGCGCGGCGGTTCTTGCATCGGTAGGGGCCGGTATCTACGCTAGCCTGGATGAGGCGGTGGCGGCGATGGTGAGAATGCGCGGCGAATTCGCGCCGCAGACGGAACTGGTTCAAAGCTACGCGGACACGTATCAGCAATACCTGAAGCTGAACACGATGCTACTACCAACGTTTGGAGGGAAATCATGAAGAATCAGACACGGGTCATGGCTGGATTTGTCGGTTTTGGAGAAGTCAATACTCCGCGCGAGTTTATCGATACGCGCTGTGCGGCGGTTATGAAAAAGCTGGAGCAGGCCGGTTTAGATCTGTGGTCCACCGCTGCGGTGGCCGATGATCCGGGCGGGCAACAAGCTGCGCGCGCAGTTGCCGAATTGTCACAGCAGGATTTCAGTGTACTGATTGTCTGCGTAGCCGGTTGGATACCCAGCTGGGCGGTCATCTCGGTGATTGAACCGTTCAAGCATAAACCGATGATTCTTCTCGGGCTCAGCGGCTGGCAGGACGGCGAGCGATTTGTCACCACCGCTGACCAGGCCGGGACTACCGCACTGCGTAAACCGATGTCGGATATGGGCTTCACGTTCAAGTATGTGCTGACCCGCCGCGGACAGGAGCTGCCGGTGGACAGCATCGTGTCTTACTGCCGTGCCGCGGATGCTGCACGTAAGTTACGCGGTGCGAGGATCGGTATGGCCGGGTTTCGTGACATGCGGCTCTACGGCACACTGTACGACGGGGTGTCGCTGAAGAGCCGCATCGGCCCGGAGATAGAGCACTTCGACCTGCTCGAAATCCAGCAGTTGATGGACCACCTCGATGCGTCCTCGGTTAAACAGGTCGCGGCGGAGGTCAGCCGGCGCTGGGTCTTCAAGAAGCAACCGGCAGCGGAGACACTGGAGAACTCGGTCAGGCTTTATCTGGCAATTCGTAACAAGATCGAAGAACGGGGTTATGGCGCCTTTTCTTACAGCGATGTAGACGGTGTCAAGAAACTGCTGGGTTTTGCCCCGGCGGGAGCTATGACGCTGTTGCATGACGAGATTAACGTCTGTAGCGTGCCGGAGAACGACAGCATGGGCGCGGTTACGCAGCTGATGGTGCACTATCTGACGGGGCAGGTGGCAGCGTATCTCGAGTTCTACGAGTTCTTTGACCGGGGAGCCCTGATGGGTGTACCGGATTACGTCCCGCGCGAGATAGTGGATGGCGAGGTAACGATCTTTCCCAACGCCTTTGGCGATTTCGGCGAAGGTCTGCTGAATGTTTCAAAGCTCAAGACCGGTCCGGCAACCATTGCTCGCCTTGGCTATAGCGGTAACCGCTATGCGCTGCACATCATGAACGTGACCGCTCAGGACCCGATTCGCTGGGAAGAGGCCGGGTGGGCGCCGCCGGCGCCGCAACTGCCGAGTCTTGACCTGGTCTTTGACGGCGATTGTGACAGCTTCATCCAGCAGGTGTTGAGCCAGCACTATATTATTTCCTACGGTGACAACCGCTCGTTGCTCGAGGACCTCTGCTCGATCCTCGATATCGAGGTAATCTGAGTGATACGCTATACAAGAAGGATTCATGGTGCCCGATGACGCGTTCGATTCCGATACGGCGTTCTTTCTCAAGAGTCTGGGATTTCCCGAACTCAAGATTCACCACGCATTCAATCATTTTGACTTTGTACGAAGCTCGAGGCGCATACTGGTTATCGGGCCGATGGGTTCGGGGAAAACCGAGTACTCGTCGCGGGTATGGCGCGATTCGCGCGTGGCGCTGACAAAATCAGCCGTGGTAGCCGATCAGACTACCAACAGTGGAGCAGACCGCAGACGCGTATTCTTCATTCGCTCAGCGCTCGACCGCAGCCGCTTTCCCGACTATCCCGACGATGCGCTGGCGTACCGCGGCGGCTATGAACGCCTCGGAGAAGCCATAGCGCATATCGAAGACTCTTTTGGCCTTGAAGAGGCTATGCGGCGCAATCCGCAGACCGGTACCTGGATCATCGATGAGGCTTCGTTCTACGATGAACGGCTTGCCTACGTAGTTCTGCGCGAGTCGCAGCAGCGCGGCCTGATATTCATCTTTCCTACGCTGATTCTCAATTTCCGCAAATCGATTTTCAACGCTTCCGCGAGGCTTCTGCTCGACCTTGCTACCGATGTATTTCCGCTGACCGCATATTGCGAGCACAGCGACTGCATGACCGACTCATTCTACACCTATCGCTACTACCAGGTGGACGGCCGCGAGTGCCCGGCGCTCTACTTTGATCCCTTGATAATTGTCGGCGGTGATGCCCGACGCGAAGACTCGCGTGAGCCAAACTACTGCACCCGCTGCGATCTGCATCACTATCTTCCCGGAAAAGAGTACACATTTCTGGTGTTGAAACCTTTGGGTGCAGCCGCCGCACAGGGCGATCTGCAAGGCTTGCGCGAGGAGCTTCACGCTCTGCACGCTGATCTGTCGGCGTCACAGCTGCAGCGCAGTTTCGCCGAGCACTACAACAGCGGCAGACCGTCGGACGAGATCAATAATAACGCACTGAGGGTTGCCTGCATCGCAGAGCGTGCGCTGCTGTTTCTCTTTGTCGAGGAGAACCTGGTCAGTGAATCTCAGATGCAGCAGCTGGCAGGCGAGCTCGACCTGGATCGTGATTTCCTTGTACGCCGCCTGCGCGATGCGCGCAGGGCGTGCCGACTCGATCTTTCGATTGACAGCGCAGTACTAAGGGACTAACGTGAGAGCAATGAATTGAATCGCGTGCGATAGGGAGGTAGAGAGATGAAACGGGTAATGGTTGTGATGGTGATTGCGGTTGCGCTGCTGGTCGCGCTGATCGGATGCGGCGAGCGCGACGCTACCGCAGAAGCCGAGGCCGCTGATTTCAAGATTGGAATCGTGTTTGATGTCGGAGGTCGGGGCGACAAGTCGTTCAACGATTCGGCGTACGAGGGACTGGTCCAGATTGCCGAGAGCTACGGCGGTTTCATTGCGGATGATCCGGACGATGTGGACTTTGGCAACGCGGTCGAGATGAAGTACATGGAGCCACGTGAAGGTGGGCAGGATCGTGAACAGCTGTTGCGCATACTGGCCGAAGACGGCTTCGACCTGTTGTTTGGTGTCGGGTTTGCGTTTACCGACGCGCTGGGCAAAGTTGCTGCGGATTTCCCCGACACGCACTTTGCGCTGATAGACGGTTTCATTCCTGATCTCGATGCCAGCAGCAACATCACCTGCATCGCTTTTGCCGAGCACGAAGGGTCCTTCCTGGTGGGCGCTCTGGCGGGCTTGATGGTCGATGACATGGGAGGCGGCAGAGTCGGATATATCGGTGGAATGGATATTCCGCTGATTCACCGTTTCCACGGTGGATTTGTTGCCGGAGCAATGTACGTCAACCCGGCGCTGCGCGACAGCGGCATGGTGATGGGACAGTACATCGGCCAGGATCCAACGGCGTTCAACGACCCGCAGACCGCCGAGAATATTGCGATCAACATGTACAATCAGAATGCCCGGATCATCTACCACGCTGCCGGCGGTTCGGGGACCGGACTGTTCAAGGCCGCCTACGATATGGATCGCTGGGCAATCGGGGTGGACTCTGACCAGGGGCTGGTGTACGCCGCGTCCGACACGGCGCAGGAGCGCGCGATTGGCGAGCATATCGTCAGTTCGATGCTCAAGCGCGTCGACAACTCGGTGCACCTGCTGTCATCAGAGTTCATAGACGGTGGCGGCTCGGTAGCCGGCGGCTACGTGAGCTACGGCCTCGATGACGGTGGCGTGGGCTACGCGGTCAACGACTACAATCGCGACATGGTCGAGCCGTACGTCGAGCAGCTGGAAGAGCTGCGCGCTCAAGTTGTCGCCGGGGAAATCACGGTACCCGATAGTCACACCAAGATTGCCGAGTGGCAAGCTGCAACATTCTAAGCGGTTAGAGCGGTTATAGCTTAATAGTTATGGTAGTGCACGTTCACGGTAGAGTCGCCGCCGGCGGCTCTACCGTTGCGTAACGGACACGAGGGCGCGAGATGACTCTGATGGAGATGCGCGGGATCACCAAGACGTTTCCGGGCGTGATCGCCAACGATTCGGTTTCGTTTGACCTGCAGCCCGGCGAGATCCACGCACTGGTGGGTGAAAACGGGGCGGGCAAGACCACGCTTATGAAGATACTCTACGGTCTGTACCGGCCAGACGCCGGGAGTATTCTCATAAACGGTAAACCGGTCAACATCTCGGGGCCAAAAGACGCAATCGCCAAGGGTATCGGGATGGTTCACCAGCATTTTATGCTGGTACCGGTTTTCTCGGTGCTCGAGAACATCATCCTCGGTGAAGAGAATGGCGTAGTACTCGATCTGGAAACACCACGCAGACGAATCACCGAGCTGATGCGCAAGAACGGACTGGAGCTCGATCTTAACGCGGTTGTGGAAAACCTGTCGGTTGGTATGCAGCAGCGTGTCGAGATCATCAAGGTTCTCTACCGTGGAGCCACTATTCTGGTCTTCGATGAGCCAACCGCAGTGCTCACACCGCAAGAGGTCAAAGAGCTGTTCCACACCTTTGAAGAACTCAAACAGCAGGGTACCGGGGTTGTCTTCATTACGCACAAACTCGACGAGGTTCTGAGTGTCGCTGACCGCATTACCGTGCTGCGGCGCGGCAGAGTGGTTCAGTCGATGGCGCGCGAAGGGGTCACCAAGTCGCAGATCGCCGAGCTGATGGTCGGCAAACCGGTGCTGCTGAAAGTTGAGAATCCGGCACCGCGGTCAAACGATACAATTCTGGAAGTATCCGGGCTTAGTTACACCAACCACGCCGGCACGCAGATGTTGAAGAACATCAGCTTTCGTGTGCAGTCCGGTGAGATCTTTGGTATCGCCGGCGTTGAAGGTAACGGGCAGAGCGAGCTGGTGCGCGCGATATCGGAAAAGACCCGTCTCGACAGCGGCAGAATTCTGCTGGCCGGCAAAGACATCGTCGGGCTGGATGTGCGCAGCAGGCGCGAGGCGGGGATAGCACACATACCCGAAGACCGCCAGCGCTACGGGTTGATCATGCCCTTTTCACTGGCGGATAATCTGGTACTCGGGCGTCACCATCGTGCGCCGTTTGTGACCCGCGGCGGCATGATCCGGCGCGCCGCGATACGCGAGTTTGCCGTGCAGTCTATCCGTGATTACGATGTGCGCACGCCGTCGGAGTCTGTGCCGGCACTGGCGCTTTCCGGCGGAAATCAGCAGAAGGCTATCATTGCTCGCGAGATGGCGTGGCAACCGGCGCTGCTGCTCGCCTGTCAGCCAACTCGCGGAGTAGACATCGGCGCTACCGAGTTCATCTATCGTCGGCTGGTGGAAGCCAAGATGACCGGTAAAGCGGTGCTGCTGGTTTCCGCGGACCTGGACGAAATCATGGCGCTATCGGATCGAATCGGGGTTTTGTACCGCGGAGAGCTGATCGCGGTGCTCGATACGCGGGCCACAACCAAGGAAGCAGTTGGAAACTACATGCTGGGAGCATCGGATCATGAAGCTGCCAAGAATTGACCGGTATCAGCTGCTGTCTCTGGCGGCGCCGCTTTTTGGATTTGCGGCGGCGATCGTTCTGCTGCTGATCAT